>CADBMG010000034.1 GCA_902795745.1 uncultured Pseudomonadota bacterium | reverse complement strand
TCAGCATGCTTTTTCTTTATAGATAATGTTATCCAATATTTTTACAATTTGTCTCTAGTCTAGCGATATTTATTTTAATTGTCAATAAACGAATATCAATCTGCGCATTGAAGCGCCTCACGACCTCTCTTCTGATGTTTTAGCCTTATTTTTTTGCTTGTTTTCTTTATTTTCAAACATAAAACCGTATTTATTCTGAAAATTCTGTTCTATCTCATCCGTTTTAGTAATTCGTTTTTGTTCTTGTTTAACTCTTTTTGCTTGAAGTTTTTGTTCGTACTCAGGCCATTTTTTCAATACAACTTTTTGAGCTTCTGCAACAATTTTATTTAATGAATCGGCATTACCTATAAACTTAGCTTTTTTCAGGGATGGTATTATGCCATCTCGTATAACCCCTATCTTTCACGGTTTCGCAACAAGTTATTAATAATCTTTTGTGTTTTTTCGTTATTTTCTAACGCTAAAAGATGTTGCACCGCAGCACGCGAGGTTTTAATATTTGAATCACCGGTTATTTGCGAATAATCAGTCGGTTTCTGAATGGCTTTAAGCAATAAATTGTAAGCATTATCACCATATTTTTGATACAAAATGTCAGTTGTTTTCTGTGCATCAATTGACTTTTGTGGGCCGTTAATTTTGTTCATATTTTGAATCATTGCAATCATTTGCTTTTGATATTTATTATCGGCACTATGTTTATCTTTTTGAATTTGTTCTTTAATTTCTTGAGTTTTTCCCTTATTGCCACTAATCTGAGTATTACACCTCTTATCGATTTTTGATTGCATCTTTTTCCAATTATCATCTAAAAATCCATTAACGCTTTTTTGTCTTTCCTCTATATAATTTGTGATGCCTTTGATATTCAGACCATTAATTATTTTATGAACTTTTTGATTATCATCTTTAATTTTCGTTTTGAGAGTGCTCGATTGCAGATTTAAATGACGTGCCGAAGATGATAAAACCGATTTAGTAGGTTTATTTGGTTGTATTGTACTCGGTTTTTGCTCCAGATAATCATTTTGTAGTATCTTAACTCCGGATATTTTATGCTGAGATGCGTTCTTTAGCGTTGTTTTCTGTTTGTTTGTATTTTTTCCCTCGTTCGCATAAGATTTTGTTGGTTTTTGAATAATATCATTATTCATATCCAAAATCTGGCGATGTTGTACCGGAGATACACGATGTTCTTTGGACCATGCGTCAAATTTCTTTTCATAGTTAACTTTATTGATAGGTGTGTTATCAGTAGCAATATGTAATGAGGAATATACAGAATCTCGCAAGTATTTAAGGCGCTGCTTTGCCTTTTCTAATATTGTTTTATCATTTGCAATACTTCTAAAATTTCTTTTTTCGTTATAGGTATCTAATTTTTCTTTTCCTTTTTGCGGAATATCTACATCCTCTGTCAGATATTTAGTAAAATCAACTCCTCCAATATTACAAGCAATATTCCTTGCACGAAGATAATTATCATTATAATGTTCTTTTTTATTTCCCGCCCAATCATAATTTGATACAGATTGAGCATAGCATTGTTCTGCATACATTTCTCCATATTGCTTTTCCCACATATCTTTTGTTCCGTTGACGATTAATCTCATTTCATTATCAAAATCCTCTTTATATGGGCTGTTTGGTTTAATTTCTCCTTTAATTATTGCGTTTTTATAAAAAGAAAACTTTTCTCCTTCAGCATCAAAAACATTTATATCACCGGTTTTAACATATTCATCCCGTAAAGCAATTAAGGCGGTCATATTTGCTGAAATTTCATCCCACATACTGATTTTATAAGCCTGATCCATATTCAAAGCGTATGCAAACATACCATTATTATAGTTATCGAGATGTTTTTGTTCATGTTGAATCACCGCAGGAGATTTTACTGCAATATTAACAAATTCATTTTCTGTATTGTGGCGAAGATGCACTACATTACTATCAAGAGCAGCGTATCCGTAAGTCGTATAATTTACATTAGAAACTGTATCAACTTGAATTTCAATATTACGTATTTTATCGGATATATTTGAGTTGGTATTGCTCATCTTATGTTTCCTTGTAAAAACTTGATGCTCTTATTTTAGCAAAAAATTAAGATACTGTCAAAATGTTTTTAGAATAATTGCCTTAAAAGTCCGATAATTTTTGCGGGATTTGAATTTTTGAAAACGGTACAATCGGACTTTATGGGATTCAGCCCTAACAAAGTAAAAAGGCACCTCGGAAGGTGCCTTTTCAAAAATGGTGCGCGATAGTTT
>CADBMG010000033.1 GCA_902795745.1 uncultured Pseudomonadota bacterium | reverse complement strand
CTCGGTACGGCCGCTCAAGTATCTAACTTCCCGCGCCGTAATCGCATAATATCGGCCTTGTCTTCCGGAACTTTAGTGGTTGAAGCATCATTACATTCCGGTTCTCTGATAACTGCAAAATTTGCTCTGGAACAAGGAAAAGAAATATTTGCCGTACCGGGTTCTCCGATAGAAAGTCGATCTGCCGGACCTAATCAACTTATCAAGCAAGGAGCACTGTTAACCGAAAATGCTGAAGATATACTTAACGTGTTAAGTATAACACAAAATCGGCAAATAAAAAATTATCAACTTGAATTAACAGGACTTGACAAACCGCAAAAACGGGACAATATTGCCAAGCAAACAGAACTTGGATTCAATAAGGCTACGAAAACGCATACTTCGCTTTTGGAGCTAATCAGCTACGAAGGCATTGATATGGATGAGCTCTTGCGCAACAGCGGAGTGGAACAGTCCGATTTCTTTATGCAAATTTTAGAATTGGAATTTGAGGGAAAAATTGAACGACAAGCAGGCAATAGAGTTGCGAGGATAAAATAAGGAAACAAAAATGAAATTAGTTGTAGTGGAATCTCCGGCAAAAGCCAAAACGATTAATAAATATTTAGGTAGTGATTATAAGGTACTCGCCAGTTACGGACACATTCGCGATTTACCCAGCAAGGACGGCTCAGTTGACCCCAATCATGATTTTGCCATGCAGTGGGAATTCAGCGGTACCGGAAAAAAACGCCTAAACGATATTATAACTGCACTTAAAGACTGTGATACGCTTATTCTCGCATCCGACCCAGATAGAGAAGGAGAAGCTATTGCTTGGCACATTTTGGAAGAATTAAAAGAGAAGAAAAAATTAGCGGGCAAAAAAATACAACGTGTCGTATTCCACGAAATTACAAAATCTGCTGTTAAAGAAGGAATCGAAAATCCGCGTGAAATTGACCAAGATTTGGTATCTGCCTATATGGCACGACGTGCACTTGATTATTTGGTAGGTTTTACGTTGTCGCCGGTTTTGTGGCGCAAACTTCCGGGATCTCGTTCAGCCGGACGTGTGCAGTCGGTTGCATTAAGGCTGATTTGCGAACGTGAGGCAGAAATTGAAAAATTTAAACCTGAGGAATATTGGACAATTGATGTTGATTTAATCACACAGACCAATGCACAAATGACAACACATCTGATTAATCTTGACGGTAAAAAACTGGCAAAATTTACTATCAACAGTGAAGAAAAAGCTCTTGATGCCAAAGCGAAAATTGAAGCGCAAGAGTTTCATATCTCAAACGTTGAACGTAAAAAAGCAAGCCGCTATCCGGCACCGCCGTTTACCACTTCAACATTGCAGCAAGAGGCTTCGCGCAAACTGCGTTTTACGGCTAAAAAGACTATGCAAACAGCGCAAAAACTTTATGAAGCCGGTTTTATTACTTATATGCGTACCGATGCCGTTAATTTGTCACAAGATGCCATTAAGGCGTGTCGTGAAGCTATTGAGAAGTATTTTGGCAATGCTTATTTACCAAAAACCGGCAAAGAGTATAAAAATAAGACCAAAAATGCTCAAGAAGCTCATGAGGCAATTCGTCCGTCCGATGTATTAAATACCCCGAAAAAACTTGAAGGTAAACTTGGTAATGACGAACATCGTTTGTACGAATTGATTTGGAAACGGACGGTAGCTTGCCAGATGAATCCGGCAATTATGGACAGAGTAGTTGTTGATGCCACGTCAACAGATGATAAAATTTTATTGCGTGCTACAGGTCAGGTTGTTCAGTTTGACGGATTTTTGAAATTATATCAGGAAAGCAAAGATGACAATGATGAAGATGAGGATAATGTAATTCTGCCGAATGTTGAAACCGGAGAAAACGTTCAAAAAGGTGAAATTAAACCGGCACAGCACTTTACAACGCCTCCTCCGCGCTTTACCGAGGCTACATTGGTAAAAAAGCTTGAAGAGCTGGGCATCGGTCGACCTTCAACTTATGCCAGTATTATCGCTGTGTTGCAAGATCGCAAATATGTGCGTATGGATAAGATGCGCTTCATTCCGGAAGACAGAGGACGTATTGTGACAGTTTTCTTGGAAAATTTCTTCAAAAAATATGTGGAATATGACTTTACGGCGCAATTAGAAGAACATCTTGATGATATATCTGCCGGACAAATGGAATGGAAAAAACTTTTAACCGGATTTTGGAATAAATTTATTAAAACGGTAGATGATGTTCAACCGCTCCAAGTTTCCGAAGTGATAGACCGCATTGACGATGCTCTGTCATCGCACCTCTTTCCTCCGCGAGATGACGGTTCGGATCCGCGCAGTTGTCCTGTTTGCAAAACCGGTCATCTAAGTATTAAATTCGGTCGTTTCGGAGCATTCATCGGTTGTTCGCATTATCCTGAATGCACTTATACTAAACCTTTGGCTGACACCAAAGATGAAGAAGAACAAGCGTCCGTTGTTCAAGCAACCCAACCTGCCGATGAAAATGACAAACTGTTAGGGCAAATGAACAGTGTTAATGTTTATATGAAAAAAGGTCCGTACGGATATTATGTTCAGCTCGGCGAAGATGCCACTGCCACTACTGAAAAGCCGAAACGTTCATCATTGCCTAAATTTGTAAATCCGGAAGAATTAACTTTCGAACAGGCGAAAATTCTTCTCAATTTACCGCGTATTTTGGAAAATGGCATTGAAGTAAACATCGGTAAGTTCGGACAATATTTGAAACAAGGTGCAAAAACTCGTTCGCTTACCGGCAGTGATAACATTTTCAACATTACCGCTGAAAGAGCAGCTGAACTGCTGCAAGCGTCATCTACACGCAACGAGCCTAAATTATTGGGAAAAAATCCCCAGAACGATGAAGATGTTTATCTATGCTCTGGAAAATATGGAATGTACGTAAAAAGTGGAAAAAATAACTATGCAATTCCAAAGGGTTATGCTCCGAGTAGTTTAACTTTGGACGAAGCTCTTAAAATAATTGCCGCAAAAAAGTAACATTTTTTGCATAATTTGCTTGCAAATTGTTTTTGATGTGTATATACAAAAAACAAATAGTTAAATTGTTTGAGGTTTTTGTATGAGTAAAGAAGAACTTTTGGAATTAACCGGTGAAGTTATCGAAAAACTTCCGAATGCCATGTTCAGAGTGCGTTTAGAAAACGGAGTGGAAATTTTAGCTCACACTGCCGGAAAAATGCGCAAATTCAGAATTCGGGTTATGGTCGGAGATAAGGTTGATATTGAAATGACACCTTATGATTTGACCAAAGGTCGGATTACTTTTCGTCATAAAGATTAAGCTTTTATACAACTGCATGGAACAAGCCGCTTTGGGCGGCTGTTTGTTTTTTTAAAGCGTATATTACTTGCTTTCCGCATCCTTTTTAGATTTAAGCTGACCACAAGCCGCTAAAATATCTTGTCCGCGAGCTACTCGCACCGGCGCAGCAAAACCTGCATTTTCCAGCTCCCGAGCAAATGCTTTAACTTTGTTGTTAGGACTCGGTTTAAAGGCACATCCCGGCCACGGATTAAAAGGAATCAAATTAAAACTGGCACGCAAGGTATATTTTTTCATCAGAGCTATCAGTTGCCGCGCACAATCAAGCGAATCGTTAATGCTATCAAGCAGTAAATATTCAAATGTTATGTAGCGACTGCCGTCTTCCGCTTGATATTGCCGACAAGCATTCAGTACTTCTTCCAAAGGATAGCGATTGTTAATCGGCATAATTGTTGAACGCAATTCATTATTAGGTGCATGAAGAGATATAGCCAAACGAACACCGGTACGTTGCAGTGCTTCCACAATGTGCGGAGCAATTCCCGAAGTTGACATTGTAACCCTGCGCCTCGAAATAGCAATACCGTCACCATCGGTAAGAATGTTCAATGCCTTGACTACGTTTTCCATATTATGAAGGGGCTCGCCCATGCCCATTACCACGATATTCGAAAGATAACGAGTTTCATTGGTCGGACTAGGCCATTCACCGTAAGTATCACGTGCCACCATAAATTGGCTTACAATCTCCGCTGTTGTCAAATTACGGGTTAGTTTTTGGCTTCCGGTGTGGCAAAATCTACATCCCACCGCACATCCAACTTGAGTAGAAATACACACAGCTCCACGATCTTCTTCCGGAATGTAAACCATTTCCACCCGTTGACCGTCAGCAAACTCCAACAGCCACTTACGTGTTTTATCAACTGAAAGCTGTTCAGCAACTATTTTAGGACGTGTGACGGTAAAATGCTCGCTCAATTTTTGGCGCAACACTTTAGATAGATTCGTCATTTTTTCGAAATCCGTCTCACCGAAATAATATAACCATTGCCACAACTGTTTAGCGCGAAAAGGCTTTTCACCGATATCGGTTAAAGCCTTCTGTAATTCGTCTCTGGAAAGACCGATAAGTTCTGTTTTTTCAGCCATTACTTACGGCACTTCGCGCTTATCGTATTATACGCCGAGGTAAAACCTTTCAGCGAATAAGTGTCTTTGGTAGCTGTGCCGCGGCTTGACGTACCGTCAACAATCATTCTGTCACCGCGTTTCATTGCCGCGATTAAGTTTTTATCTTCAGCATTGCTGACCATCCATGCTTTATCACCTTCGGTAAAGGTATTTTTGAATATTTTATTACCTATTTTAATTGTCATCGGTGTACCGGACTTGAAAGTATATCCGGCAATAAAGCTGACTTCGTCAAATGATTTTTCGGCAGGACGATGCGTAATGATAACGTATATATCCCCGCGTTTGCTGTATTTGCCTTCGTCTTTTTTCGGTGTGGAAGACATATAGCAAATTTGGTTACCTCCTTCGTTATAAGCCCACGCCGTCCAGTCACCGGATTCACCAAGAATCTTCGGCTGTTCTGCATTGACAACGCTTACAGAAGCTAAAATTAAGCTACATACTATGCATAAAAATCTCAACATTTTTGTATCCTTTTAAATTAATTTACTTGGATTATAAAAAAAAATTATATATAAACAGTTAATAAAATTGAAAAAGTTGTGAAAGTTTTTTGAGTTATGATGAAATCTGAATACTTGGATATGTCAAAAATTGTGTGTTCACAGAACATTATTAAATTGTTTAATGCCGTAGAAGAACATGGTGGGACAATTCGTTTTGTCGGTGGTGCGGTACGTGATACTTTGGCTGGTTTAAGCGGTTTTGATTTAGACTTGGCAACAGACCTATCTCCCGAAGAACTGGCAGAAGCATGCCAAGATTTCCATATAAAGACAATGCCGATAGGCTTAAAAAACGGTATAACCGGAGTTGTTATAGATAATCAAATATTGGAAGTTTCGTCATTAAATCGTAATATAAAATTAAACGGACGCCGCTCGGCGAACATTTTTACCGATGATTGGAGTGCCGATGCATCACGTCGTGACTTGACAATTAATGCCGTATATGCCGACTTGCGCGGTAATGTTTTTGATTATTACGATGGCATAAGTGATTTGGAAAAAGGAATCGTACGTTTCATCGGTAATCCGGAAGACAGAATTAAAGAAGACTATTTACGAATCATCCGTTTTTTCCGCTTTTACGCAAAATTCGGCAAAACAGCGGTAGATGCGCCGTCACTTGCCGCATGTATTAAGCTCAAAGACGGCCTGCGCAGCGTAGCAATCGAACGTGTGCGCGATGAGTTGTTCAAATTGTTGGTAACTCCTAATGTTAGCGTAGCAATGCGACTGATTTTTGATAATGATATTTTAGGATTTTTTCTACCGCCGTCACAACATTTGGATGCTCTGGCTTGGCTGACCAAAATTGTTGCCGATATGCGTTATGAAGGCAATTTCCTACGACGTTTATTCGTGCTTTATCAGCCTAACTCGGCACAAGCGGAAAAACTTGCTGCCAGCCTCAGATTTACCAAAAAACAAAAAGAATTATTCACTAAGTGGGCAAAAATTACACTTGATGCCGATTTATCTGTTTCGTCATTCGAACGGCAGAAATTTGTATATCGCTACGGTAAGCAATTTACTATTGACAAGATATTGCTTTTTGCGGCCATCAACGGACAAGAAGTGCCGAAATTGAACAATGTTCTGCATGAAATAGAAAACATGGTTGTACCGATTTTTCCGCTACATGGACGTGACTTAATCGGGAGAATCGGTAATGGAGAACACGTCGGCCGAGTTCTTTCTATGTTGGAACAACAGTGGATAGACAGCGGTTTCAACCTTACGCGCGATGAATTGCTCCGAGCAATTTAATTATCTTCCTTCTTTTAAGAGCTGTTTAATGCTTGGACGATTATCCTTTTCGTGGTTGATTTCACGCATTTTTTGGTATGGAGCAAATTCGGTAGTATATTTAGCCACATACTGTTGAGCTGAAAGGCTGTTACCTAATTTTGTTCTCTATTATTTCCACAATTGCCGTTTACGTTTCAATTCTTCCAGCGAGGCGGTAATTACTGCTCCGAACAGCACCACCGTCCACCATGAATACATCCACACCAATATCAGCGGTACTGATGCCATTGCCCCATACAGTGTTTTATAGGTAACGTTAAGTTGCAAAAAGTACCCAAAACCAAAACGCAAAATGAGCATTAAGACAAAGGCTATCGCCGCGCCGAACAAGGCACTTTTTAGGCGTACTTTACGGTTAGGAACAATAAAATATGATAAAGTAAGCACTGCAAAAATCAATGCATTATGAACAACAGTTGTTACAAAAAAATCTATATTTTCCGCTGTTTCACCGTTAAAATATTGCAATTTAAGCATATAACCTTTAAGCGAAAAAGCAGTCCCTAAAATAAGAGGGCAAAGCGTTAAAATTGTCCAATACAACGTTATTTTTGTTGCCAGTCGCCGATGCTTTTTTACCTTAAAAATAAAATTAAAACTGCTTTCAATAGTCGAAAGCATCAGTCCGGCGGTGACAGCCAAACCGGCAACGCCGAGGGTGGTCAATTTTGCCGCCGCACCGACAAATCCTATCATATATTGTTGCACATTTTCTCCCAAATCAGGAACCAGATTCTGAATTAAAAAATCCTGAACTTGCAGGCGCACATCGGCAAACATAGGAAAGGCCGCAAAAATTGCCAAGGCTATCGCAATAAACGGTACAACGGCGAGCAAGGTGGTATAACTCAATGCCGCCGACACTCGCAAAATTGTCGTATCACGCAAGTGCAAACGCAGTTTTTTGCTGAACAGCAAAATATATTTCTTGAATTCTGCCAATTTTTGTTTATTAATCATGCCATAACTTTCAAAAAAAGGTTTACAAAGCTCTGAAACTCAGATAAGTATCGGTATAGAAACTTACATCTACTGTAACTAATAAATTTTAAAAAAGGATAAAAGAAAATGGATTTGATGGCTGGAAAAAAAGGTTTGATTATGGGACTTGCCAATGATAAGTCTATAGCTTGGGGTATTGCGCAGGCTCTGAATAATGAGGGAGCGCAAATTGCCGTTTCATATCAAAACGAAATGCTGGAAAAACGCGTCAGACCGCTTGCCGAGCAACTCAACAACCCGTTGTTGATTAAATGCGATGTTACGGATTCGGCTTCGGTGGAGACATGCTTTAAGGAACTTGGCAAAAAGTGGGGTAAAATAGATTTTGTGGTACATGCCATCGCCTTTTCGGATAAAGATCAATTACGTGGTCGCACCATTGATACAACACTTGATAACTTTTTAAATACTATGCATATTTCCTGCTATTCGTTTTTAGAGGCTTGCCGTTGTGCATCGCCGATTATGAACGAAGGCGGTTCGATTGTTACATTGACTTATTTGGGTTCAGAGCGTGTGCTGCCAAACTATAATATTATGGGTGTTGCCAAAGCCGCACTGGAAGCTTCGGTTCGCTATGCCGCAGTTGATATGGGCAAACAAGGAGTACGCGTAAACGCTATTTCTTCCGGTCCGATTAAAACTTTAGCCGCTTCGGGAATCGGTGATTTCCGTACCATTTTACGCTGGAACGAACTGAATGCTCCGTTGCAACGCAATGTTAATCAACATGAGGTCGGCAATATGGCTCTGAGTTTGCTTTCAGATTTAGGATCTGCGGTAACCGGAGAAGTGTTGCACGTTGACTGCGGATATAACACCATCGCTATGGTTAATATCGACAATGCCGAAGCTACTGCCGAAGTATTGAAAGAATTTTAGTCATATATCTATACTATTTTTAACTGCGCTGTCTGCATGCAAGACAGCGTATTTTTGTTGTAATTTAACCAAATATTAGACTTTAAGGTTTAGCCTGTATACAGTAGGAACTTTTAGGAGCAAAAAATGAAAAAGATTATACTCGGAGCTGTGAGTGCTCTTATGTTATCCGCCAGCTCGGTAAAAGCCGGCGAATATATTCCGTATGTGGGATTTGACTATGTTAATATGACACCGAATGTCAGTGATTTATATCCGGGAAACTACGATTTAGGCAGTCTCAATGCCGGCGTTAAATTGGTTGATGTCGGAGCGATTGAATTGTTTGCCGAACGTTCGGCTCGCGAAAAAGAAAACACGGAAACAGGCTTGGCACGCGGTCGTTTATATGGTCTGGGTGCAGATGTTTTAGTTAACGGCTGGAACTTTGAAAGCGGCGCAATTTTAGGTTCAATCGGTTACGGCAGAATGTCCGCCAGATTGAAACATAACGGTATCACTAAAAAAGATACGGAAAATGCCTTGCGTTTAGGTCTTGGAGGTGAACTCAATCCGACACCAGAATGGGGTTTCCGCGCAATGTTTCGCTATTCTCTAGCCAATGGCGATGCTTATGCTAATTCAAAAGAATTCAGTTTGGGTGCAAGATATTTTTTCTATTAATTGTGCGCTGTATGTAATTTATAAATATAAAACAGAGAGGTTTATAAATCGACCTCTCTGTTTTATGTTATGCAAATTACGATAAGTAAAAAAGCCCGCACGAGGCGGACTTTTTAAAAAAAACATTTTTTAACTTGCGGTGTTTTGATTACTCCTAATTCTGACACGAGCAACTTTGTTTGTCTTTTGTTTATCATCATTATTGCGAGCATTGTCACGCCCGTCTTTAATTTTTTGCAGAACTGTCTGAACATCGGCCGGCAATTCAAGTTTTTCCAAAAATTCTGCCCGTTTTTTACTAATCTGAACACCAGCTTGTTCGCCAATAAACAAAACCGTATCTATAACTTTAAGCAAATCATTCATTTGCTTTGACGATTTTAGTAAATTATCGGTTTTCTCTTCTGAAAAGCGGTGAAGTTTAGCTTGAATCTGTGGTCTGTTCAAATATTCGTTCAAATGATTCATACGGTGCAAATCGCGTATTTTTTCAACCGTTTCCTTAATTTTCTCACCCAGACGGCCTTCGTCTATTTTGCTGCGATTATATTGAGAAAGCAAATGTACCAGATATTTTTCCGGTTGAAAATTAGCCCATTCATCACGAATAATATGACGAGTTTCTTCACGGCTACGACGCCACATATCTTTTTCTTTATCGCTCATTGTACCTTCAATAGCTTTATCCGCCAACGAATCGCGGAACAAACGTTCCGTTGCCAAAGCATTGGCTGCCATTTCCGTATATCCGGTAGCAATAATTGTTCCGACAACCGCAGCAACTGCCACTTCACTGGCTTTGAACATAGAATCGCGCATTTCAGCATATTCCTTGCGTGATTTATCAATATCTTCTGCTTGTTTTTTCTCTAATTCGGCTTTATTGACAATATCCCTGTTTTGTTCTACCAAACGCATTCTTTCGGTATCACCTTCTGCCGCAATTTCCATAATCCAATCCGGTACTTTTCCTTGATAACGCTCACGAATCTCCAAGGGTATACGTTTCCAAACCGCAAACCGCTCATCACACTGGCTATGGGCATTACTGATAAGCTTGTTTCTTTCTTCTTCCGAAAGCAAAGCTTCCCTATTACTGTCGGTTAAATCTGGAAACAATCCGTAAGCTTTCAAAAACGCTTTGAACTCATCATCAAGATCAGACATTGCCGCCTCCTTTACTGTTCTCTTGCCTATAATATAACACATCGATTTACTTTTGTCGAGATAATTTGTACCGCTACAACAAAAATTTAACTTGCAATGTATACATTTTTTCGCTATAAATTGTGCAATAAAATAATTATTCATTTATACATATGTCATATGTCTATAATTAAGAAAAAGACCTTTCGTGTCAGGAAGATACGCAAGGTCGGTGGAGTGTGGCAACTTTTCCTTAAAGACAAAAATGCCAAACCGCTAGAATTCAGCGTCGATAAGATTGAAGGCGAATTGCCGCCGGTATGGAAGTTCCCTTGGCAGTGCCATGAATTAATTATCGGAACGGTGGTCGAAAAATGTATTTGCTATCTGGAGATGGATGGTAAGATACTTTTTAATCTTGATGAAAGCGACTATCCTGATGATGTTAAGAAGGAAATTACCCGCCTAAAAAAAATCGATAAAAAAATTGAACAGTGGGAAAGAGAACGGCTTGAAGAGCTAAAAAAACAGATTGTTGAGTATCTGCCGCAAGTGCCGACGGTTAAAAATCTCGAAGATGAGATTAACAAGTTGCATATGTGTTGGAAACGTTATCTGCAAATGCTTTTGCCGATGCAATACCAAGGACCGGAGCAGGAACGACGTCTTCGACTGATGTATTGGCTTATCACTATCGCTGATCGCCTGTATCGTCGCCACGTTGATATGGAATCGCCATCGCCATTAGGTATCACGTTTGCTTATGCGGAATTTGCAATGCGTGAGTTGATTTCTCAAGACTGGGATGATGTTGTTATTGGTGCTTTCGAGCAAAATCCGGAGTATCGTAATGATGAGGTTTTCTGTTTTTATGATGAAGTCGAGCAGGAATTGAAGCGCGTGATGCCGCCGATGGAAAAACGTTTGCTAATCTACTGCAATTTGGTCATTCATCAGTTGCTTTCGGCATTTGCCAATGACTTTGCCGAATTGGTAATACATCGTAGTCGCGATTTATTCGGTGATACCATCAACAATGACGGTGAGGCTTATCGCTATTTGGTAACCAAAATGCAACTGCCGAAGCTCTCATCGTACATTATCGAGAAATCACTCAGTGGCAAAGAAATTGAAGATTTTTTGTATCGTTACTTTTAAGCACAAAAAACGCTCCTTAAATTAGGGAGCGTTTTTTTGTTTAGTCATTCAACAATGTTTTCAAATATTTATAATCTTTTACGCTCAAATCATTATGCAAGGACAAATCTCCCGTTTCCATTGTTATATAGGCATTGTCGTCAGTATAATCATTCAAAAAATGTTTGAGCGGATAGTTGCCTTCGCCGTAATGCAAATGTTCATCTGTGGGTCCGTTTAAATTTCCGTCGCACAAATGGTAAACAGTTGGGTTTAACGCTAAAAAACTTTTCAAATGTTTTTCTATATCTAAATTGAGAGAATTTGCCGCACATATTGCATGCGCAAAATCAAAGCAAAATCCGCAACCGGTATTTTCTTTAATATATTTAATTTCTTCTGCCGTATTACCGCATAAATAACCGTCACTTTTATCAAAATACGGCAAATTTTCTATCACAATACGCTCGTCATTCAACAGTTTAATTTGCCGCATAGTCTCTTTAATGCACTCTATACCGTGTCCGCAACCCGCATGCACAACAATACTCGGTGAGGCAAATATATCAGCAGCGATTTGTGCATATTCAAACATTTGACGGTTTTGTAATTCTGAATTTTTATTTCCGAGGTCAAATCCGAAAGATGAATGAGCTGCATGAATACGCACTTCTACATTTTTTAATATTTCTTTTAAAGTGCTGAATTCGTCTTGATGAAGTCGGGATGAAATCATAAGCTCCGCGAACATATCCTCTTTCTGCGCAGCATAATCGGCACACTCCCGTACGAAATCGGGAGCATTGTGCAAATTCGTGTCGAAAACCTTAAAACCGAATTTTCTCATAAATTAATCTTTGTTTAAGCAACTAACTTTTTAACTTCGACAATTGCTGCATTTATTTTAGAGGTATCAGTTCCGCCGGCCTGAGCCATATCCGGTCGACCGCCGCCTCCGTTTCCGCCTACAATAGCCGCTGCCGCACGCACCAAATCAACTGCATTATATTTATTCGTCAAATCTTTGCTTACGCCGACAACTATTGATGCCTTATCATCTTTATCAGATGCCAAAACTACTATACCGGAGCCGATGCGTTGCATCATATCATCAACAAAAGCTTTCAATTCTTTCGGATGTGTATCCGGTACCAATTTTCCGATAAACTTAACACCGTTTACCACTTCGGTCTCATCTTTACCTGCACTCTGACCGGCAGCCATCCTCTTCTTCAAATTGAAAATTTCATTTTCCAATTTTTTACGTTCTTCCAAAAGTCCGGCTATTCTACTGTCTAAATCATTAAGATTAGTTTTTAAACTTTCTGCCACATGGTGCAATTTGTCTTCCACATTGTGCACGTACTCATCAGCCCCCACACCGGTTACACATTCCAAGCGACGTACACCGGCAGCCACGGCAGATTCACTCAAAATATGAAAATATCCGATGTGTCCGGTGGTGCTGACATGCGTACCGCCGCACAATTCGCGCGAAAACGGACAAGCCTCATCGCCCATCGTTACTACACGAACGTCTTCGGCATATTTTTCATCAAACAGTGCCATTGCACCGGTTTTAACTGCCTCATCTTTATTCATAATCACGGTTGAAACGTTCAAATCATTACGTATCTGTTCGTTAACAATACGCTCAACCTCCCGCAATTGTTCAGATGTTATCTGCTTCGGATGCGAAATATCAAAGCGCATTCTCCCTGCCTCAACCATTGAACCTTTTTGCGCCACATGATCACCCAATACCTGTTTCAGGGCTTTGTGAGCCAAGTGCGTAACCGAGTGATTTGCACAAATGCGTGCTCTGTTCTCGCCGTTAACTGCAAAACAGGCAACATCACCAACCTTCACTGTACCGCTTTTAAGCTCACAAATATGTACAAATATACCGTTCAATTTGCGCTTACAATCGACAACTTCGGCCTCAAAGTTTTTACCTTTAATCAAACCTATATCACCGACTTGTCCGCCGCATTCACCATAAAACGGTGTTTGATTTGCAACCAGTTCAAACTTGCCGGCACTAACCTCTTTTACTTCATTGTTATCTTGTACCAGTGCCGTAATTTCTCCATCGGCTTTAAGTGTGCTGTATCCCAAAAACTCGGTTGAACCGCATCTGTCTTGAACAGCATACCAAACTTTGGCTACGCCCTCATCTCCGGAACCTGCCCAATTTTTGCGAGCTTCCGCTTTTTGCCTTTCCATGCAAGCCTCAAAACCTTCGACATCAACTTCAATTTTTTTATTTTTGAGTGCATCTTGGGTTAAATCAAGCGGAAAACCATAAGTATCATATAATTTGAATGCCGTTTCACCGCTCAATTTTGCTCCGCTCGGTAATTTGGCAATTTCATCATCGAGTAATTTCAGCCCCTTATCCAGCGTACGTCCGAAACGTTCTTCTTCAATAGCAATTGTTTCTCGGATCAAGTTTTCGCGCGCATAAAGTTCAGGATATGACTCCCCCATTTCCTGTTGTAATGTCGGCAACAATTTATAAATCATCGGCTCCTTAACACCCAATAAATATGCATGACGCATTGCTCTGCGCATAATGCGGCGCAAAACATAACCGCGCCCTTCATTAGATGGCAAAACTCCATCGGCAATCAAAAAGCTTATCGCACGCAGGTGGTCGGCCACCACATTGTGCGACGCTTTTAAAGGTCCGTTCGGATCAGTGTTGGCAATATCGGCAATCGCCTTGATTATATGTTGAAACATGTCTGTTTCAAAATTAGAGTGTACACCTTGCAAAATAGCGGCAATACGCTCCAATCCCATACCGGTATCAATTGATGGTCGCTTTAAGTTAATGCGTGAGCCGTCCGGCAGATCTTCAAATTGGTCAAATACCAAATTCCAAATTTCAATAAAACGATCGCCGTCTTCTTCAGGTGTCCCCGGCAATCCACCCCAAACTTCCGGACCATGATCATAAAAAATTTCCGAACAAGGACCGCACGGACCGGTATCTCCCATCTGCCAAAAATTGTCTTTGGTGGCGATACGTATAATTCTGTCTTCCGGTAAACCGGAAACCTTTTTCCATATATCGTGCGCTTCATCATCGTTATAATAAATCGTCACCGCCAATTTATCTTTCGGAAAACAGAATTCCTTTGTCAGCAATTCCCAAGCGTACGGAATAGCGTAATCCTTAAAATAATCACCAAAGGAAAAATTGCCGAGCATTTCAAAAAAAGTATGGTGGCGCACATCATATCCCACGCTATCCAAGTCGTTATGTTTACCTCCGGCTCGTACACTCTTTTGTGCTGTCGTCGCTCGTGTATAATCTCTCGTTTCATTACCGGCCAAAATGTTTTTGAATTGAACCATTCCGGAGTTGGTAAACATTAAGGTCGGATCGTTATCCGGCACCAATGAAGATGAAGGAACAACCTTGTGTCCTTGCTTAGCAAAATAGTCTAAAAAAGTTTTGCGGATTTGATTAACACTGACAGTCATTTTTTTATTTTCCCGAATATTAAATTTAAAACTGTATTAAGTTAGCGCAAACTTTTATTCTTGGCAAGTTATTTTTGCTAAAAAATACTTTTACCGATTGCCCGACAATAACAGATAAAAAAATATCAAGATGTCGTTTCCGACATTATTAAAAATAAATTACTTGTCCGCCGTTGATTTCACTTCTGACATTAAATAACCGGCTGCTCTTTTTATGAAGAAATATCTACCCTAATTAACGAAATGTATGAGTGTAACAGTTCCTAATTAGGATAGATTAAATTTGTTATTGATTTACATCAGATAATACACGAAGAGATATAATTTTATCCGGATTGCTGACAGCACCGTTGGGGCCGTTTCCTCGTTTGATTTTATCAACAGCATCCATACCGGAAATTACCTGTCCCCAAACGGTATATTGCCCATCTAAATATCCGGCATCATCAAAGCATATAAAAAACTGACTGTCGGCAGAATTCGGATTAGAAGCTCGAGCCATGGAAACAGTACCGCGACCATGATGTTTACTATTAAATTCGGCTCCGATATTTTGTCCGCTGCCACCGGTTCCATTGCCTAACGGATCCCCTGTTTGCGCCATAAAACCATCTATCACACGATGAAAAGTCAAGCCGTCATAAAATCCCTGACGCACTAATTCCTTGATTCTCTTAACGTGATTTGGTGCAACATCGGGATACATTTCAATTATAACCTGACCGTCTTTTAATGTCATAAGCAAAGTATTTTCCGGATCAGAAGCAGTAGCGTTATGCGCAGAGAGCATTGTGCAAATTGCAGTAAAACAAGATAAGATAAATTTTTTCATATTTTTTCCTTTATTAATCAGTTAAAAATTGCAGAAACTAAAAGAGTTGAGAGCCCAATAGGGGCAATATAGCGTAATGTTACCAAGAAATATCGAGTAAAAGCACCGGAAACGTTGGCACTGCGGCGAATATTGTGAATAATCGGCTTCATGGCTTTGTAGCCGACAAACAGAGCCATTGTCAGCGATACAATTGTTGCCGTATAGGTCGACACTAACCAGTCGGCAAATGTGAATAAGTCACGCCCAAAAAGCTTAATATTCAAAGCACCGGAAAATGAAGCAGCAACCAAAGTAAAACCGGTACCGGAAATAAGCATAACGGCAACAGCGGCACCAAAACGTTGCAGTTTGAGTTTATCTATCAAAAGATTAGTTAACGTTTCAAAAATAGAAATTGTTGATGTAACAGTTGCCAGTATAAGCAACATATAAAACGTCAGTGCCCAAAAGTGCCCGCCACTCAGATTTTGAAAAATATGCGGTAAACTGATGAACGTCAATCCCGGTCCGGAAGATGTAGGTAAACCGGCAGCGAAAATAGCCGGAATGATGATAACAGCACTTAAAACAGCGGCTAACGTATCAAAAAATTCAATATGTCTTACTGCGCCGAATAAATTTTCTTTCGGCGAAAAATATGAGCCGTATACCAACAATACGCCAAAACCCAAAGATAATGAAATAAAGGCTTGTCCCAATGCCGCCGTATATGTTTCTAACAGCGGTTTAAGCTGAAAACCCTCCGCAGTAAAGCCGAGATAATGCGGTTGTATCGTCAGCAAAAAGCTAATACCTTTATCTGCCCCGTCTAAAGTCAAAGAGCGCAGACAGAGCAAAATGAAAATCACAAACAAGAGCGGCATTAAAAACAATCCGGCACGTTCAATGCCTTTTTTAACTCCGGCGATAACGATAAGAGTTGTTATAAACAAAAATATTAAGCCGCAGGTTAATTGAATGGAAAAGCTCTTCGTCAAATATTCGAATTCTCCGGAGAGTTCATCATGAGATATCTGCATCAATTTACCGCTTACGGCCTCTAAGAAGTAGTAGAGTACCCAACCGGCAACCAAAAAGTAGAATGACAGGCATAAAGTAACGCCTAAAACTGCAAACCAACCGCCAAAAAAAGACCATGTGCGAGGAAATCCGATGCCCGTTTTCTCAGCGATAACGCGATAAGCGTCAACGCAATTGCTTTTTGAGGTGCGGCCGATGGCAATTTCTGCCACCATTAAAGGATTGCAGATAATCAGTAATATCAATAAATATACTAAAATAAAACTTAATCCGCCATATTGACCGCATAAATATGGGAAACGCCATATATTTCCTAAACCGATTGCTGAGCCTGCGGCAGTTAAAATAAATCCCCACGAAGAGGAAAAACTTTCTTTTTTCATAGTTTTCACTCACAATATTTTAATTATATTGCTCATTATATTTGCCATTTTACGATTACTGTCAAGAATTTTATATGGATTTGTATAAAGAAAAAGACTCGTATGACGCTGTGTCATACAAGTCTTTTTTAAATTTACTTCGCAATGAGGTCTTTTATTTCCTCTGCCAGCTCCGGCTCGCCTTTTTCAAGCTGCGGGAGGTAGCCACGAAGTATTTCCTTTTGTTCATCATTCAATATTGGCGAAATCCTCAGTCTTTTTCTGACTTCACCAACTATGCCTTTTCGTATGGTCATATTCGCCACACTACTTCCTCGATGTTGGCACAAGGCATCGAGTGCAATTTTAAAAAATATCATAATTGTTATTATCTGCCGTTAGTATATATTCCTTTTTGTCGAAATGTCAAGTATTAATTTTTTATGCTTTATTACTTTTTTCTGCCACCGCGAAGGTATTTTTCCATACCGAAAAAATATGAACCGCCGATTTGCAATTGTTTTTTATGTGTATCGTAATCGGCGTATACCTGCATACCTTTGGAGCCTAAACCTAAACGCAAATCTACTCCCTGCCCTTTCCCGTATCGTGCTAATTCTCCAATCAAATTATATCCCTTCTTTATGTTAGGATAAACAAGACGCGCCAAAGCTTTGGTATCATTTTCTCTAAAATCGTGTTCAATCAAAGATTTTATCTTTATGCCTTTTGGAGTATTAATCGTTACGGCAGATATTCCATGTTGATGTTGCGGACCAGAACGAAATGCACCTTCAAGCACAACTTCTACCCCACAATTTTTCAAGATAGACAAGTGCGCTTTACCCCAAAAATCTGCCTGTTTGGGATTTACGATAAAACAATATTTTCCCGTGCCGTTGTCCTGAATTATTCCGGCTTCGAAAAAATTATCTCCATGCCTATACCCCAACACCCAGCGTTCCGCACCATAAGCAAAAGGTTCGCAGTCTTTGGCATTGGAAGCATAGTCCAGCGAGTTATAGAATACGTCGTCATTTTGGGCATTTTCTCGTCCCATTTTTAAGAACAACTCATCTCCATTTTGCAGTTTTTTATCGAATTCAGCCATAAATTGCACCAAAACGGTTGCCCATGACTGATTGGAATAAACAATACCGCTTATCATATCAAAACGTGCTCTATTACCTTTGGTATCCTGAATACTTGCTGATGCTTGCGGAAACACGGCGTTAAATATATCAACGTTATTTTCATCAACATTCAAAGCTGTTAAATTATCAAAACGTATTTTTATTTCCGACTTATCATCTTTTTCTTTATCGTTCTGAACTGACAATTGCTCTTGTGCTGCCGCGCCGATAGTGCTTAAAAATGCGGCAATTCCCATAAAATAGCGCATATAATGCTGTTTTACCGGATCATTATTATAATCTTTCATTTTACGTCCTTTCGTTATTGTTTCTTCCTATAATGTTTATTATGGAGAACTATAAAAAGGCTGAAAAATCTTACAAAACAAAAGAATACAAAAATCTTACAGATAAAAAAACGTAGCAGCATTTTGCCAGTTTGACAAATAAAATATAAACATATTATTACGCAAAATCAAATGCATAATAAACATTATGTTATAATTTTATTTATTTGTCAATATATTTTTCATCTCTTAGCAGAACCTTATTTAACAGAATATTTTGAATGCTGAGTACGCTACTTGCATAGCAATAAATGTGCGGATTATAAAAAAAGTTCTTGATTTGCGCTTAGAAATGTTTTATAAGCATTTCAGTTTGTTAGGGGTATAGCTCAGTTGGTAGAGCATCGGTCTCCAAAACCGAGTGTCGAGAGTTCGAATCTTTCTGCCCCT
>CADBMG010000032.1 GCA_902795745.1 uncultured Pseudomonadota bacterium | reverse complement strand
TAGAGTTCTATCCTGAGACGTTCTTCCGCCTTTTTTCTTATTATCACATTTCTTATAACATGGTTTTAACTAACAATGCTGAGCGAATTTGTTGTTTCAATAATTACAATAAACAACGCAAAAGACCACCGTATGCAAGCGGTGGTCTTGGATGTTCATTGTTGTTCATACTAGAAATTATACGTTAAACCGAACGAAAATACCTTAACTGAGTTGGAATAATCAGCCGTAATATGACGTGCAGGATCATTACCGTTCAAACGTGTATCAATATGTGCATCACGTGCCGCAATATAAGTAAATCCGGCATCAAAGCTCAATTTTTCGTTATATTGGTATCCCAGACCGGCCGAATACCACACGCGATCTGAATCCGGAATACGCGGAGTGCGGTGTTTTAAGCGTACGGCACTTTGGTCATAACCCAAACCTAAACGCAATTTCCACTGTTCGTCAAGCATATAGCTGGTACCGATTGCGTAAAAATTGGTATCGCGCCAACGCTCGTGAACTTGCGAAATATATGCCGGAGTCGCCGGATTATGACGAGCAGGAGTTTCGCGGCTGACAAAGGTCAGTTCTCTGAACGAACTCCAAAATACACGCTGATATTCCGCCATTAATGCCAAGCGTTCGTTAACATCATGGTAGACACCGAATGAAAGCATCGATGGTGTAGTCAGCTTGGCACTTATATCTTGGTTAAGCAAATAATATGCCGGATGCGCCTGAGCCAAAGGAGACTGGATATCGCCTCTGATTTTATGTTGAATTTGACTGCGATAGCCGACGCCGATTCTGGTTGATGGCGTAAATTCATACATTGCACCGAGTTGATAGCCAAAATCTAAAGCATCACCTTTTACATTAACGTTAGATGCTCCAACTCTGCTACTACTGCTGGTCAAATGTGCCCAAACATACTGAATTTGCATACCAACACCAAGCGAAAGTTTGTCTGTAACTTTATAAGCTGCCATAGGTGTAAATGTTGCGGTCTTAATATCTGAAGTAATACCGTGATCTCCGCCAATCCAATCACGATCATACTTGGTAATCATACCGTAAGGACTGTTACCGGCAAGACCAATGAACAATTTGTCATTAACCTGATGTGAAATTGTAAAATAAGGAGATACAGCCGCGTGTACCACATTTTGTACATCTGCGCCACGCTCTCCGGTTTGTGCATCACGCACATTTTTTGCTGCTGCTTTTGGTGCAATATATGTACCTCCTCCAGAAAACTGCGTACCCTTGATACGTGTTAAACCGGCAACATTATAATATGCATAAGAGTTATTTTCTGCGCCAGCCGTAGCACCGGCAAAAGCATTTCCTTGCGCGGCAGCCGATTGCTCTCTTAAATGGAAACCGGCAGCCATAGCGGTTGATGAAAGCAAAACCGTTCCCAAAGCCGCTAATGTTAAAACCTTTTTCATTGTATACCTATTCATTGTTAAACCTATCAGACTGTATTTGGCATAATCCAAACAATCCTTGCGAATGTATAATCTATTATATTGATTTTGGCAACAAAATGACGATGCAAGAAATTTAGTTGGGGATAAAAATGTATGTAAGTATCTAACATTTTGTTTATACAAAACTTTTTGCCTTGTTAATTAATTGGGCGTTTTTCTTTACAAATAAGTATTGTTGCGCTACATATTATATTATGTTTAATCTCAGAAAGGATAGACTTGTGACTGATTTTACTAAATTGTGCTTAAAAACAATATTGAAATTTATGAAAGCCAAATGTGAGTTCGACTTTGATATATCAAAGCTTCCGCAAAAGGGAGTTTACGTTGTAAATCATATGTCATATTTGGATCCTATTTTGCTGTATGCTTTTTTGCCGGGACATCCTGTTTTCGCGCTTAACGGGCATCTGTTTCGTCGGCATTGGATTCGATTCTTAATGCGCAAAGCTGATATAGTTCGTTTTAACCCGATTGAACCGAGTGATATTAAAAAACTTATAGCCAAAGTAGATGAAGGACGTCAGGTGGTGATATTCGCCGAAGGGCGTATTACGGAAAACGGCGGTTTGATGAAAATCTACGAGGCTCCGGGCTTGGTTGCCGATAAATCAAAAGCTCCGATTATACCTGTATGGATTGATGGTCCTCAATATGGTTATTTTTCTAAAACCAAGGGTCATTTGCCGCATAGACCGTTACCTAAAATGAAAATCCATGTCGGTAAACCGCAAAGCTTTAAGTTAAAAGATGAATTGCGTCGCCAACGTGACCACATCAGTAATGAAGTGTATATGATTTTGCGCGAAATGGGTTTCAATCTTAATTATGATTCGAAAATTTCATTATTTGCACAGTTAATGAAAACGGCAAAGGTGTATTCTCGTACCGGATTTTTCTCTAAACGTCCGCGCATCATTGAAGATATTAACCGTAAGCAAAAGTCATATAAAGATATTATTGTTGCCGCGTTTGCTTTGGGACGCAGTTTTAAACGCTTTACCGAGCACAATGAAAATGTAGGTGTGTTATTGCCGAATGCCATAGCAACCGTTTGTACATTTTTCGGACTTTCGGCTTATGAACGTACGCCGGTTATGATTAACTTTTCGGTTGGTGCAAAAAATATGGTTTCCATGTGCCATACGGCTCAGGTAAAAACCGTTATAACCTCGAAAGCATTCATTCTCAAAGGAAAATTGGATAATTTATTGGATGAAATTAAAAATGCCGGTTGTAACATTGTTTATTTGGAAGATATAGCTAAAAAAATGTCTATTACCACAAAAATAGGGGCATTTCTCAGTTATAAATTAAAACATATTCCTCATAAAGAAGGTGGTAACAAAAAAGCGGTTATTCTCTTTACTTCCGGTTCGGAGGGCGCACCGAAAGCTGTTTTATTAAGTCATGCTAATTTAATTTCCAATGTGAACCAAATGTCGGCTATTCAAACGGTTACGTTCAAAGATTTGTTGTTCAACGCTTTACCGATGTTCCATAGCTTTGGCTTGACGGTTGGAACTTTGTTCCCGTTGTTTCAAGGTGCTAAGTTATTTTTATATCCATCACCTTTGCATTATCGTGTAGTTGCCGAATTGGTATATGAATTGGGGGCAACGTTGATGATTGGAACTGATACGTTCTTGCGCGGTTACGCGAAAATTGCCCACCCGTACGATTTCCATAACATTCGTTTGATGTATTCCGGCGGTGAAGCAGCTAAACCAGATACCCGCAGTATGTGGATGGAGCATTCTGGAGTAAGGATGATGGAAGCTTATGGTTCAACCGAATGTTCACCGGTTATGACTGCTAATAACGGTATATTCAATAAATTCGGTTCCATCGGTAAATTATTACCGGGGATGAAGTATAAAATCGTGCCGGTTGACGGAATTGAAACGGGCGGTGAATTATGCGTTAAAGGACCAAATGTGATGCTGGGGTATTATATGCCGGATAATCCGGGTAAGCTGGTGCCTCCGGCAGATGGTTGGTATCATACCGGTGACGTGGTAGATATTGATGAAATAGGATTTTTTACAATTAAAGACCGTATTAAGCGTTTTGCTAAGATAGGTGGAGAAATGGTTTCACTTAATGCTGTTCAAGATATGGTTATTGCTGCCGCCAATAATACCGAAGGAGAATATAACTACGGTGTTGTTGCGATTCCGCACGAAAGTAAGGGAGAACAGATTGTACTTGTCACTAACAATCGTGAGGTTACATCCGCAATGCTTCATGCGTATGTGAAGGCGAACGGAATGTCGGAATTGTATCTACCACGTGTGATTTTGTATCATGACAAACTTCCGGTTTTTGCTACCGGAAAGTCGGATAATGTTACACTCAAAAAAGAAGTGTTGGCGGAACTTGCCCCGACAATAGAAAAAGCGGCATAAAAATTGATGTGCAGTAATAACTTTTTGAGTTGTGATTTTGTGCAATAATATTATGCTAAGAAAAGTTTAATTTAAGAATAAGGATAAAAATATGGTAGGAAGTATAAATAAAGTAACATTGTTGGGCAATTTAGGTGCAGATCCGGTGGTCAGCACCATGACTTCTGGCGATAAGGTTGTTAATTTGCGCATCGCTACTTCGGATGTGTGGACAGATAAAGCCTCCGGCGAGCGTAAAGAGCGTACCGAATGGCACAGAGTGGTTATATTTAACCCTCAGCTTGGAGATATTGCCGAAAGATACTTGCGCAAAGGTTCAAAGGTGTATTTGGAAGGGCAATTGCAAACTCGCAAGTGGACCGATAATAACGGACAAGAACGCTATACGACAGAAATTGTTCTGCAACGCTATGCCGGCACAATGGTATTGCTTGATAGTCGCAGTGACAATGTCGGTGTTTCTGCACCGGCAGATGGTGGAGATGTTTTTGCCGCACCGGCTTCAACCGGAGGATGGGATAACAGTAGTGCAACAACGCCATCTAATTTAGATGATGATATTCCGTTTTAACTCTGAAATATAAAACAATAAAACTTCGGATTGAGCAAAGGCGATTCGAAGTTTTTTCATTATAAAGGAAGCATATATGAAAATATTGGTAGGAATGAGCGGTGGAGTTGATTCTTCAGTCGTAGCGACAATGTTAAAGCGTCAGGGACATGAGGTCGTTGGTGCAACTATGTCCATATGGGATAAAAATACTCAGTTTAACGGAAATATCAAAGCCGATTCGTGTTTTTCTCCTCATGAAGAGCAAGATATAGAAGCCGCAAAAGCTATATGTAAACAACTTGATATTCCTTACCATGTATTGGATTGTTCGGCACGATATAAGAAAATGGTACTGGATAATTTCAAAAGTGAATACAAGGCAGGACGTACTCCGAATCCTTGTGTTATGTGCAATTCATATATCAAATTTAATGCTTTGCCGGAAGAGGCAAAGGCGCAAGGAATAGAGTTTGATATGTTTGCTACCGGACACTACGCACAGATTATGTATAATAAAATGACTGATCGCTATGAGATTCATCGAGGTGTTGACCATACCAAGGATCAATCGTATTTTTTGTATCGTCTCAGCCAAGAGCAGTTATCCCGAATACTAATGCCGCTTGGCACTCTCAGCAAAAAAGAAGTGCGTGCTTTGGCTCAGGAATATGGTTTAGCTGTTTCCGATAAGCCTGATAGTCAGGATTTTTATGCCGGTGATATTAATGATATATTGCAAAATAAGCCGGAAATCGGTAATTTCGTTAATAAGGACGGAAAAATTTTGGGGCAGCACCACGGATATTGGAATTATACTATCGGTCAACGACGCGGCATGGGGATTGCAGCTGCGCGACCTTTATATGTTATCGGCATAAATAAAGAAAATAATGAGGTGTTGGTCGGTTTTGAAGAAGAATGTGAACGTTCCGGCTTGATTGCCGATAATGTTTGTTGGTCGGCAATTGACGGTTTAAGCGAACCGTTAGAGTGCGAAGCTAAAATACGCTCTTCACAACAACCTGTGGCTGCTAAGGTAATTCCGTTGACGGACAACAGTCTGCAAGTAATGTTTTATGCTAAGCAAAAAGCTATTGCTCCCGGACAATCGGTAGTTTTCTATCAAAACGATGCGATTTTAGGTGGAGGATTTATTCGGGAGGCATTGTAAAATGCGTAAAAAAATACTTGCCAAGCCAGTTTTTCTGCGCTAAAAGGGATGTGCATTGCGAGTGTAATTCAATGGTAGAATAGAAGCTTCCCAAGCTTATAACGGGGGTTCGATTCCCCTCACTCGCTCCAACAAAAAAGACACCGGATGGTGTCTTTTTTTATTGTAATTAGCGGTGGACTAACATAAGACATAGATACAGCTGATATGAGAGTATTTTACTTTCTGAAATAAATCTCGTTATTCGTGGTAAAACATAGAAGATGCCTGAAGAACTTTATATTACGCTATATCAGAGAAGATTGTTTATGTTATTCATAAATAGGACCATGATTACCGTTGCCTTTTCCATCTTTTTGTCGTTGAGCATGTTTTTGCTGCAAACCAATCTTTGCTTCGTTAATTTTTTGCATAATATCTTGATTGTTCTCAATTTTACTTACCTTAGAAGAAATTGCATCCAAAATATTTTCATCTACATTACTGAACGACTTAAAATCAATTTTATCGAACAACACATTTTCAATCATTATCGGAGAAATTTTAACAAGATCATCTAACATATTTATTGCCTCTTTTAAATCATTCTTAGTGGCATAAAAAGGTTTCGATGTATCACCGCTTAAAACATAAGTAGCGTATGATGACATCAAGCATTTGATAATTTTGTCTTCTATTTTGCCATCATTAATTCTAATCAAAGCTTCTTGTTTTAATCTCTCTGTTTCTTTGGCTTTTAAAATCTCCTCTTCCAAACGGATTTTTTCCTCTCTTGCCTGCATTTCCAAACGTAGTTTTTCTCTACGTTCGGCAGATTTTGCCTCTTCTTCTAAACGACGTTTTTTTTCTATTTCTCGTTGTATTTTTTCATTATCAAAATGCTGACGCCACTCTTCCGGTAACTGCTCATAAGGTATTTTCTTCATATTGTTTATAACACCATATTTTGCCCATTCAAGTATGGTAAAAGCATCGCCAAATTCTCTAGTCGAACGTGTTTTACTTAATTCTTCTTCTGTCTGTTTAATATATTCTATTACATTAGATGCTAAATCCGGACGAATTTTAATCATATTTTCAATTATTTCGTAATCCGAATTGTAAATTCTGTTTTTTTTCATCCATTCTATTTTACATAATTCATCTATGCATTCAGAAACCTGTTGCGGATTTTTTTTCAAAAAATTATTTATACTATTTTCCATTAACAATTTATTGTCTCGTATCCACCGAAAAACAACATTAAAATGATTATCTGCCGCATTTTCTACTAATTTTTGTATAGCTTTGCTAACTTCATGATTATTTATTATTTTAAGAATTTGTTTGCTTATTTCTAATACTGATATTGCCATTTGTGGGGATATTTGCGAAACGTTTTCTGACATATCTTCAATATAATGCATCAAGCTCATATATGAGTTATGAGAATGTCTATTAAATACAGATTCAAATATCAGGTATTCTTTAATAGAATCAATTGTATCACTAACCTTTCTGTTTGCCAACATCTGCTCTTCAGTCATTTTATCCCCCTTTTTCTACACACAAAAAATTAAGCCGCTTAATGAAAAGCGACCGGCGGTTGAGAACTATTTACAGGAATAGTGCGACATATTTGCCAAAAAACAGGCATATATCTCCATGGTTATATATGATGTCTATGTAGAACGGCTTATTTTGCCGCCCACCGATCATCTTATTAAGATAACCACTGAGC
>CADBMG010000031.1 GCA_902795745.1 uncultured Pseudomonadota bacterium | reverse complement strand
TTGCTGATTGTTTGAAATAAGGAATTAAAGAAAGATGAGTATGAGAAATATTGCCATTATTGCCCACGTTGACCACGGTAAAACAACATTGGTTGACGGTTTGTTGCGCCAAAGCGGAACTTTTCGCGACAATCAAAAGGTTGTTGATTGCGTTATGGACAGCAATGATTTGGAACGTGAGCGCGGCATTACTATTTTATCAAAATGCACTTCCGTAGAATGGCATGGTACGCATATTAATATTGTAGATACTCCGGGACACGCTGATTTCGGCGGTGAAGTTGAACGCATATTATCCATGGTAGATGGCGTAGTGCTGTTGGTCGATGCTTCCGAAGGACCAATGCCGCAAACTAAGTTTGTTTTAGGCAAAGCTTTGAAGATAGGTCTTAAACCGATTGTGGTGATAAACAAAGCCGATAAGCCGGATGCTCGTCCCGATGAAGTATTGAATGAAATTTTTGATTTATTCGTGAGCTTGGATGCCAACGATGAACAGCTTGATTTTCCGGTACTTTATGCTTCGGGACGCAACGGTTGGGCTGTACGCGAACTGGAAGATGAACACAAAGATTTGACTCCATTATTTGAAACGATTCTTTCTTATGTAAGTGAGCCAGTTTGCGAACCGGATAAACCTTTCAGAATGTTAGCAACAACATTGGAGGCTGACAAGTTTGTCGGACGTATTTTAACCGGCAAAATTCAAAGCGGTAGTGTCAAAGTTAACGATACGGTTAAGGTAATCAATAAAGACGGTGAAGTTGAACGTACGAAAATTACCAAAATTATGGCCTACAAGGGTTTAGACAGAGTGGCTCTTGAAAGTGCTCATGCCGGAGATATTGTGGCGATTGCCGGAATTGTAAAAGGAACGGTCGCTGATACGATTTGTGCTCTTGATGTTCCGGCAAGTGATTATATTAACGCACAACCGATTGACCCGCCGACTTTGGTAATGACTTTTTCGGTTAACGATTCACCTCTTGCCGGAAAAGAAGGTGACAAGGTTACGTCTCGTGTAATATGGGCGCGTTTGGAAAAAGAGGCGGAAGGCAATATTGCCTTGAAAATTTCACGCACTGATAACAGTGACAGTTTTGAGGTGGCAGGACGAGGAGAACTGCAACTCGGTGTTTTAATTGAAACTATGCGTCGCGAAGGTTTTGAACTTTCCATTTCACGTCCGCGAGTAATTATGAAACGCGATGACAACGGTCAGCTTTTAGAACCGATTGAAGAAGTAGTTATTGACGTTGATGAAGAGTTTTCGGGTGCTGTGGTTGAAAAATTAGGACAGCGTCGCGCCGAAATGGTTGATATGATTCCGTCACAAGTAGGCAACAAAGTACGTTTGGTTTTTCATGCTCCGTCACGAGGCTTAATCGGCTACCATTCGGAGTTTTTGACCGATACGCGCGGTACCGGTGTGATGAACCGTATTTTTTACGATTTTGAGCCGTATAAAGGTGAGATTGATAATCGCCGTAACGGTGTAATGATTTCCAGTGAAGACGGACAGGCAATTGCCTATTCATTATGGAAGTTACAAGATCGCGCTCCGATGTTTGTGGAGCATAACAGTCCGGTCTATGTCGGTATGATTATCGGTGAGCACAATAAATATAATGATATTGATGTTAACCCGACTAAATCTAAGCAGTTGACGAATATTCGTGCAGCAGGTAAGGATGAAGCTATAGATTTGATTCCGCCGCGCAAGCTTAGTTTGGAGCAAGCGTTGGCATATATTCAAGCCGATGAGCTTTTGGAGGTAACGCCAAAATCGTTGCGTTTGCGTAAAAAGATTTTGGATCCGATTGCACGCAAACGTTCAAAAATGACAGACGAAAAATAAACTAAAGTCATCATAGCAGTAGAGTATTTATTTTCATTATCGTTTACACTGCCCTAGGGGGTTAATGTGCTTATTTAACGAGGTGTCTCTCTATGTTTTTTTCGCAATGAAATAGTCGTTAAAAGATAAGAAAAAGCGGAAGGATTAAAGACCTCCTTCCGCTTTGTGTGGATTATTATTGTATTTAATTAGCACATATAGCAATAATAAAATCTTCCGCCGCAGTCACTAAACACCGCAGTACAAGGACCTTCTATGACCGGAGAAGTGCTATTTTTAAAACTTCCGCCCCAAGATTTACAAGTAGATTGCCA
>CADBMG010000030.1 GCA_902795745.1 uncultured Pseudomonadota bacterium | reverse complement strand
TTTTATATTTGCTTCGCTGCGAGGTAAACCCTCTCAAAACAATTGTTGTAGCGCGCTTATAACATACATTTTCTGCCTTTGCAAGCAAAAAGTTTATAAAAATTTAAAAAAATGACAATTTTCTCAATGAGTCAAAAACGAGTCTATTTTACACGCAATCTTTGGCTCAAACTCAATTTTTTCGATTCAATTTTTAGTTGATATGCAATTTATTTTTACTTTTTTTAATCTTTTTGATTGCATTTTATATTTTATTGGTATATATACAAAATGAAATACAACTTTTGAGGAGAATTAAGCTATGACAATATTAAAAAATCGTGTTATTACCTTATATGATAAAAAAACAAGCATGCGCTTAGCCAGTGCAGAATGGCAGATTCTAGATCATATATGTTATGCAGAGAAAATGAAACGTAAAAATCTTTTGGAACTTATTGATCAGTATCGTGATCCATGTATAGGATTTACGGCGGCTGTTCGTCTTTTTTCCTTAAAATATCTCGATTCGCTTGCCTTGAAAAACACTCTCGGTTATGCCATTTCCGCTAACCATAAAAATTTGGAAAACACTCTGAAAATATTGCGCACCTGAACTAGCGCTCTAAATAAATTCGACTATGCTTATAATTTTCCAACAGATATCGCAAAAACACACCTATACATGCCGCTACCGGTACAGCAATAATCATCCCGAGCAAGCCCAAAAGCACACCTCCGGAAAGCAGAGCAAACATAACCCAAACCGGATGCAATCCAATATTTTCTCCAACCAATTTCGGAGTCAAAAAGTTTCCTTCCAAAAATTGTCCGATACCAAAAACAATAACCACTGCCGCAATCTTTGGCAACGTTCCGTATTGGGTTATAACTAAGACCATTGCCATTAAAAAACCGGAAATTGAACCGACATAAGGAATAAATGAAATAACACCGGCTAAAAATCCCACAATCAATCCTAAATCAAGTCCGACTAACCATAAACCCAAGGAATAAAAACTTCCGAGAATAATGCAAACCAGCATTTGCCCTCGCAAATATCCGGAGATAATGCGGTTAATTTGTCTTGCTCCGTCTTGTACCAATTTCTTATGTTTTTTCGGCACCAAATCCATTAATTTTTGCGTAAATTTCGGCCAATCACGCAACATATAAAAAGCCACCACCGGTGAAATCAGCAACAGTGACAACACATTAACAAAAGCAAAACCGTTACTTAAAATACCCCTTAATAATTTTAGCGCGGGTTTAAACGATTCGCCGAAATTTTCCTGTAATGCCTGTTCCACATTTTCAAAATTAAGCATCGGTAAATATTCTTGCAATTGATGCACCCATGTTTGCACCTTAGCCCCGAAACCGCTTAAATACTGGGGTAAATTACCCATAAAATCGGCTACTTGCGAAACCGCAGCACTTCCCAAAAGCACTACAAGCGGCAGCATAATCAACAAAAACAAACTCATAACCGCTATCGTTGCCAAAGTACGAGATAATTGATTACGCTTTGCTAATCGGTTAACCAAGGGATCCAAAAAATACGCTGCAAAAATACCAACCACAAACGGCAAAAGTACCGAGCGCAACAAGTAAAGCATTGCACCGCAAAAAAGCAACACTCCGAAAATAAGCAAATATCTCTGTTGACTGACTTCTGTTTTATTCATTCTCTCCTACCTTATAATGTAGTAATTATCTGCCGCCTCATGAGTAAAACCCATTTCTTGCAATGCTTGCCAAAAATCTTCTAACGGACCACTGTAACGTATGCTGAAATTAACTTTACCTCCACCGAAACTTTTGGTTTCAATTCCGTCTACCATTGGCATTTTTGCCAACATTGAACTTTTGGTTAACCAATCACGCATGTCATCATACATATAAACAACGTTTAAAATACCCTCTTCTGCATTGCCGGCATTGCTTTGCGATTCGCGTTCCATGTTTGAAATAAACATCACACTTTTTTCTATTGCTTTATCAAAAATATTTTCCGAACCGTCATTTAAAACACTGAAATTATTTTCCGCTTTATTTTTTTCATCTTTAATTGTGATTTTTAAATCATCATTTTCCATAGTTTCGGCGTAAACAACATATACTCTGTCCGAACCGTTAATATTGCTTATGCTGTTATAAACAACGCTATCCATATACAATGCCGATTCGGCATTCAATTGATCAATTTGTTGAAAATGCTCACCTATGGTATGCATCTGCATCGTACCGAACTTTATCAACCCTTTTCCGAGCCAAGCTCTTCGCCATTCATTATCCGCTTCCCATAACAAGGGAGTATATGTATTTTTCGCTTTAAAAATCGGAATAACCAATAAATCTTTAACTTCTGTTTTGATCATATCATTTTCCGCTAAATATTCCCGCATCATCGGCTCATTGAGCTGTACCGTCAAGGTTGCTTTATATTTATTGCCTCCGCTTTTTTCATCATTAACGCTGACAGACCTGACAAAATGCAAAATTTCATCATCTGTTAATTTCTCAAGCTTTTCCACATTTTCTGCCTCGGTAAGTCGCCCTGCAACTTCCATAAAAGCCTCTCGCGGAGCCTGACGCATTGCTTTTTCTTTTGCCTCAACTGCATCTTTTGCCGTAACATCAACTTCTATATCAGCGGAAAACTCCGTTTTTGCCTGTGCCTCAAAAACCCACATAACCGCCAAAGTTACCAGCAAACACAGTATTTTTTTCATCTTATTTCTCCTTTAACGTTCCCTTGCCCATAACATAGTACAAATATGTATAAAAATCAAAACATTTTATAGATTTTTTAATCAAATCTGTGTTATGTAAAAATCAATTTAATAAAATTACGAGGAACTTATTGAAATGATAAAGAGCGATTATATAAAATCATTACTGAACAAGGCTAAATATAACATAAAAACCATAGTTTTACCGGAAGGTGAAGATGAACGTGTTTTGGAAGCGGCACATTTAATCGCCGAACAAAATGCCGCTCGTCTAATTATTTTAGGTAACGAAGAGCAAATGGCCGCTTATTACGCAGACAAAGGCTGGAACACGGAAGGCATTGTATTTGTCAATCCGGAAACCTCCCCCTATTTGCAGACTTATACCGAACTTCTTTATAATCTGCGCAAAGAAAAAGGCTTAACGTATGATGAAGCAAAAAAATTAGTTCTGAATTATAACTATTTCGGTACATTGATGATAAAATCCGGTCACGCCGACGGCATGGTTTCGGGAGCAGACCATTCCACCGCTGATACCGTACGTCCGGCTCTGCAAATCATCAAATCGGCCAAAAAAGGACATAGTGCTTCATCCTTTTTCATTATGATTTCCAATAATGAACCTTATATTTTCACCGATTGCGGCATTATCATCAACCCTACGGATAAAGAACTTGCAGATATTGCTCTTGATGCAGCCGAAAGCGCGATTCGCTTCGGTATTGATCCTAATGTGGCAATGCTTTCTTTTTCAACCAAAGGTTCGGGTAAAGGTGAAGAAGTGGAAAAAGTTGTCAGTGCTACAAAAATTGCACAAAAAGCACTAAAGAGCTCAGAATATGAAGATATGGGTATTCAAATTGACGGAGAATTGCAGGCTGATGCCGCCGTTTGCGATATTGTTGCTGCAAAAAAAGCTCCGAAAAGTCCGGTTGCCGGAAAAGCACGAGTTTTAGTTTTTCCTAACTTAGATGCCGGAAACATTTGCTATAAATTACTACAACGTTTAGGTGGTTGCGAAGCTTACGGCCCTATTTTGCAAGGTCTGAATTCTCCGGTTAACGATTTGTCGCGCGGATGTTCGGCCGAAGATATTGTCGGAGCCATTGCAATAACTTGTATTCAAGCAACTAAGGAAAAATAAAGAGGTTTAATATGAAAAAAATTCTGGTTATCAATTGCGGTTCTTCTTCTCTAAAATTTCAACTCTACAATGTTGAAAAAGATGATTATAAAGTTGTATCAAAAGGTATTGCCGAACGCATCGGTCAATCTAATTCCGTTATCAAAATTCAGTATAATGACGGTCCTAAACAAGAACATCTAACCTTAATGCCTACCCACTCAGAGGCAATTAAAAGTGTATTTCAACACCTTCTTAACGGTGCAATAAAAAGCATGGATGAGATTTGTGCCGTCGGTCACCGCGTAGTTCAAGGCGGAGATATTTTCAAAAATTCTGTGTTGATTGATGACGAAGTTATTGCACAAATAGAAAACCTTTCAGATTTGGCTCCGTTGCACAATCCGGCTCATGTCCTCGGCATTAAGGCCGTAAAAGAGGTTTTACCTAACGTTCCGCAGGTGGCGGTTTTCGATACATCTTTCCACCAAACAATGGAACCTGATGCCTACCTTTATGCTTTACCGGAAGAATTGTGCAAAAAGAACAAAATCCGTCGTTACGGATTTCATGGTACATCGCATAAATATGTATCGGAAGAGTGCGCTAAAATGATTGGTAAAAAGGGTAAAATCATCACCTTACATCTGGGCAACGGAGCATCTCTGGCTGCCATTGATAACGGTAAATGCATTGATACATCAATGGGATTTACTCCGCTTTCGGGAACAATTATGGGTACGCGCTGCGGTGATATTGATCCTTATATTCCTCTGTTTTTGATGAAAAAAGAAGGCATGAGTATTGACGAAGTCAACGACATTCTAAACAAGCAAAGCGGAATGCTTGGCTTGTGCGGATATTCCGACAATCGAGATATCGAAGCTTCATTACTCAGCGGAGGAGAAAAATGCCTGCTCGCCACCAAGTGTTACGTTCATTCTCTTGTTAAAATCATCGGCAGCTATATTGCCGAACTCGGCGGAGTAGATGCTATTGTCTTTACCGCCGGTGTTGGTGAAAACGGAGTAGTAATGCGTCATATGGTCATGGAAAAATTAGCTTATCTCGGTATCAAAATTGACGAAGAACACAACAAACTTCATGCCACTCGTGTTATGCTTTCCACACCGGATTCCGCCGTTAAGGTATTTATGATTCCGACTGACGAAGAACTGGTGATTGCCCAAGATACTCTGCTTCTGAGCGGACTGGCATAACCCCGCATAAAATACTCTTTCTCTCTTGGTTTTAAGGAAAAAAGATGACCGATTTAAGTTTGATACGTAATTTTGCCATTGTTGCCCATATTGACCACGGCAAGTCAACCATTGCCGACCGCATGATTGAATTCTGCGGCGGATTACAACAACGCGAAATGACCGAACAAGTGCTTGATTCAATGGATATTGAACGTGAACGCGGTATTACTATTAAGGCACAAACCGTTCGCCTTAATTACAAAGCATCTGATGGTAAAAACTACATATTGAACATGATAGATACTCCCGGACACGTCGATTTTACTTATGAAGTGTCACGTTCACTTGCTTCGTGCGAAGGTACAATCTTAGTGGTTGATGCCACACAGGGAGTAGAAGCGCAAACTTTGGCAAATGTCTATTTGGCACTTGATAGTGATCACGAAATTATTACTGCCCTCAACAAAATAGACCTACCTTCAGCCGATATTAACCGTGTCAAACAACAAATTGAAGACGTGATAGGTCTTGATACATCTGATGCCGTCGAAGTTTCCGGTAAAACAGGCGCAGGAATTCCGGCACTGTTAGAGCAAGTGGTGCAAAAACTTCCTGCCCCAATCGGTGACATTAATGCTCCGACTAAAGCTCTGCTGATTGACAGTTGGTATGATTCGTATTTGGGTGTAATTATTTTAGTGCGTGTCAAAGACGGTATTTTGCGCAAAAAACAAAACATCCGTATGATGTCAAGCGGCTTGGACTATGTGATTGATAAAATAGGCGTATTCACTCCCAAAATGACCGATGTTGAAAGCCTTCATGCCGGAGAAGTCGGTTTTATTACTGCCAGCATTAAAAGCGTAGAAGATTGCCAAATCGGCGATACTATTACGGACAATAAAAATCCGTGTGCTCAGGCATTGGAAGGATTTAAACCTTCAATATCCGTAGTTTTCTGCTCCATTTTTCCGGTTGACAGCAGCCAATATAATGCCTTAAAAGATGCTCTTGCCAAACTTAAACTTAACGATGCGAGTATCAACTATCAACCGGAAAATTCGCAGGCACTGGGTTTAGGATTCCGTTGCGGATTTTTAGGCCTGTTGCATATGGAGATTATCCAAGAACGTATCGGAAGAGAGTTCGATTTGGATATTATTACCACAGCACCTTCGGTAGCTTATAATATTTACCTGAATAACGGCAAACAAATAGTTTTGCACAATCCGGCAGATATGCCTGATCCGTCGGCAATTAAAAGCATTGAAGAGCCTATGGTTCGCGCCACAATTATGGTTCCGGACGAATACCTCGGCTCAATTTTAAAATTATGTACCGAACGCCGCGGCGAACAGGAAGATTTAACTTATGTTGGCAATCGTGCCATGGTAGTTTATAAAATTCCTTTAAGTGAAATTGTCTTCGATTTTTATGACAGACTTAAATCAATCAGCAGCGGTTATGCCAGTTTTAACTATGAACTTATAGGCTACGCTCCGGCTGACTTGGTTAAGGTTCAAATTCTGATTAACGAAGAACCGGTAGATGCCCTTTCTTTTCTTTGTAATCGTACGGAAGCCGAAGCTCGCGGTCGCCAAATTTGCGAACGATTAAAAGATTTAATTCCGAGGCATTTGTTCAAAATTCCACTACAAGCTGCCATTGGCGGACGCATTGTGGCACGCGAAACCATTGCTCCTATGCGTAAAGACGTAACAGCTAAATGTTACGGCGGTGATGTAACTCGCAAACGTAAACTGCTTGATAATCAGAAAAAAGGTAAACAACGTATGCGCCAGTTCGGTAAGGTTGAAGTTCCTCAATCGGCCTTTATTGAAGCTTTGCGCATCGGTGATAAATAAAAAAATCCTTTGCTTCTTGCATATATAATGTCAACTCACAAAAGTGAAATAAACCATCACTTTTTGTCGCAAGTATTTTATAAAAGATATACGCTTTTCTACTGGGCAGAGTTTGAAAAAAATTGATTATGTTTATATTACCGCCCACCTTTTTTACGGGAGTTAAAATGTGGGTTAAACATTTTTTTCGGCGCGTATGGTTTTGATTTTTTAAGATGTTTTTTACGATAATTTATTTCTGTTTGATTACTGTCGAGTATAGTCGGTACTTCTTTGGGAAAAACATCTTCCGGCTTAATTTTTTTTATAATATACACCGGTGGCTCTTTTTCAAGCAAAGTAAACCCTCTCAATTTTTCTTTATCCTCTTCACTTAGTTTTTCGTATTCTTCCTGTTTTATATAGGTTGTCAATTCAACACCTTTGACTTCCTGAAGCAGCTGCAAATACTCCCCAGGAAAGGTAAAAATTTTATCGTACGAAAAATATATCCGAGCGATTTTACCGTTTTGCATTATTTTTTATCTTTTTTAATTTTGGCTTGTTTCTCACGACGCAAATTATCAAAATAATCTATACGTTTTTTTATTTCGCGCTCGAAACCACGTTCTACCGGCAAATAAAATTTTTGCCTAGCCATACCGTCAGGAAAATAATTTTGCCCCGAAAAACCGTCTTCCAAATCTTGGTCATAAATATAACCTTCGCTATACCCCAAATTTTTCATCAATTTAGTCGGAGCATTCAAAATATGTTTCGGTGGCATTAATGAGCCTGTTTTTTTAGCAGCATCAAATGCCTTATGCATAGCTTTATAAACTCCTGCTGATTTTGGTGCCGTGGCTAAATATGCCGTTAACTGCATAACAGCCAATTCGCCTTCCGGCGAGCCAAGACGCTCATAAGTCTCAATACAAGCTATTGCCTGATTTACCGCGTTAGGATCTGCAAGCGATACATCTTCAATAGCAAACCTCAATAACCGACGTAAAACATAGCGTGCATCTTCTCCGGCTACCAACATCCGTGCCACCCAATAAAGTGCCGCATCAACATCGGAACCTCGCAACGATTTATGCACCGCCGAAATCAAATTATAATGCCCGTCGCGTCCTTTATCATAAATAGGTGCTCGCGACTGAATAATATGAATAATCTGTTCTTTGTTGAAAATTTCGCCTTGTTGCGCATATGACCATATATTTTCGGCAATATTCAGCATATAACGACCGTCACCATCGGCAATTTCTTTGATAAACTCACGCGCTTCTTCATCTATCGGCAGCTTTTCGCCCTCTTCTTTTTCGGCACGTTGCAGTAACTCCTCAAAATCATTGGCATTCAAGCGATTCAGTACAAAAACCTGACACCGCGATAAAAGAGCCGAATTAAGTTCAAATGACGGATTTTCCGTTGTTGCACCCACTAAAATAACCGTACCGTCTTCAACATAAGGCAAAAACCCGTCTTGTTGCGACTTATTAAAACGATGAATTTCATCCACGAAAAGTAACGTTCCTTTACCTTGATTAGCACGCCTTTCCTTAGCAAATTGAAATACTCTTTTCAAATCGGCAACACCGGAAAAAACCGCAGATATTTGTTCAAAATAAAGATTAGTATATTCAGCAATCAAGCGAGCTATTGTTGTTTTTCCGCAACCGGGAGGTCCCCATAAAATAAATGAAGTAATTTTGCCGGACTTTATCATTCTCCCTAACGGAGCATCTTCTCCCACCAAATGATCTTGCCCGACAACCTCTTCCAATTTGGTCGGGCGAAGCCTATCGGCAAGCGGACGTTTTACATTGCTCGAAAATAAGGTGCTATCCATTAATCATCTGTCCCGACTGTTATTCTTTATTTGCATTTTTGCTTCATTAATTTTTTCTTTGATTTGTTCCCTGTCAGCTTCTTGCTGTTCAAGTTGTTTTTCTTCCATACGCTTTTCTAATACTTCATGTTTATATTGTTCAATAGATTTGCGCAGCTCATCCACATCATTTTCTTTTTGTTTGTCATTATCACTTTTCTGCGGCTGATTTTTTTCATCATCTTTATCATCTTTGTCTTTTTTACTAAAAGACTTGATAATTTCTTCTCCGGATTTAAATATTTTTTTCATATCCGTACCGGAGCGAGTAGCGTCCCAATCAAAGCTGCCGCGAGAATCGAATAAATCGCCAAAATCAATACCATTAAATTTATTCTTACCCTTTTTCTTTTTCGGAGCTAAAATCTTCGCAAGTTCATCGGGTGTAGGCATATGACCTATAGCTTGGGCAATTTGCTCAGGAGAAATAATACATTCACTCAAATCCAGCTCAAAAATATTCACTCCCGTTAAATCACATCCTCGTAAATCTACTCCGCGAAGATTTACTTGCCGTAAATCTATCTGTTTTAAATCTAACAAAGTTAAATTCAAACGGCTTAAATTAAGTTTATGCGGATAATATTTAGCTAAATATTCGACCAACTCTTGTAATTCGGCAACCGTGAGTTGGTCCAAATCGGCATCAAGCAAAATTGCATCTTGAATATCAGCATTTATCAGTTTTACATTATTTAATTTTGCACCGGCAAAATTCACCCCTATTAACTTAGCACCGGTAAAAATTGCATCTGTCAAATCAGCACCGCTCAAATCAGCACCGCTTAAATCCGTACCGGTAAAATTAACATTGCGCAAATCAGCATTCGTTAGATTAACTTCTTGCATATTGCTCCCGCTAAAATCGGCATTGGCAAAGTTTTCTCCGGTAAAATTTCCCCCTTGCAATACCTTGCCGCTGAATATAATATCCTGCGTCAACGAACCGCCGGTAGGAACTTTATCATATTTATCTATTTGTTCGGAAATTGCTTGCCACGATTGACTGCGAGCCAACACCTCATCAGTGTTCTCTTTTTTGGCAGAAAACTCCTCTTTAAATTTTTGGTGTTTTTTTCCGAACTCGGTCATGCTTCGTCCTTTTACGCAAACAATGCCTTATTGTAGCTTAATTTTTTTTAATTTACAATTAATTTTTGTAATGGAAGCAAAATTTTTAATCTTTAGTTTTGATAAACCTTTGTTCAGCTTATATTCTCCTGATTACTGGTTATGTTTTCAGTGTTGGTTGTTGCAACAACATGTTTTAATTTCTAATAACATTTAAGGAGAAAATAAAATGAAATCTACACAAAAGATGTCAGCAAAGTCCTCAGAAAGTTCAAGCAGCAAGGGTTGTGATTGCCGCGGAGCATCTGCAAAAGAGGAAGAAGGACGTTCAAGCAGCAAAAAATCTGCCTCTAAAAAATAAGGAGAATGCTGATGAAAAGCATCCATTCTTGCGGCAGTAACCGTGCTCTTGCCAATGAATCGAGCACACACAATCGTCACAGCGATTTTGCCTCGCTTATCAATTATTTTTGGAATTATCCTGATTTGCCAAGCAACAGTGAGAACACTGTTTCGGCAATGGAATGGGAACCTAAAATGCAAATTACGGAAACTAAAGATGCCGTAAATATCACGGCTGAATTGCCGGGAATAAGTGAAGATGACTTGGATTTGCAAATATCTTCCGATGGCTATTTGTCGCTTAGCGGTGAAAAGAAGGACACAAGTGAACGACAAGAAAAAAATGCCTATTTTTCCGAAATTTCCTACGGCGCATTTAAACGGACCATTCCTTTACCTTGGGATTTGGATTATGAAAGAGTGAACGCTGAATTTGATAACGGCATTTTAACTGTTTCAATACCCAAATCACAAAACGAAAAACAAAAATTTAAGAAGATTTCCGTAAGTCGACATCAGCAGGAAAAGCACGAAAAACCAATCGGTTCGCCTCAGAATTAAATTTTTGTTTTAACTCCGTCCCGAATGTTTTTTTTACGTTCGGGATTTATTTTAAATTTTTCCTCTGCCAATACGCCTTTTTTACCATTACATTGCAAAAAGCTCTGTAACTAAATGATTTCGAAAAATCCCTTATACTTCAACATTAAACAAGTCAAAAATAGTCATCTTGATATATTAATTTTTGGCTTGCTTTTTTGTCAATTTTATGTTAATGTTTTATAAAATGTAATATTTCTGTTTTTGGAAAGTATAAAAAATGGCTGAAAAAACATCCGAATATGCGGTTTTCAAGACAAAAGGCAATAGACTGTTAGTTTTCAAACTAAACGGTTTAAGCAAACTTTCCCTCGACCTCAAAGAAGAAAACGTACAAAGAATTTTGGATAAATATATTTATTCCGACATTTTCAATAAAAAGCCCCCTTACAATCTTGATACCCACAAATTGCAAGACAACATTCTATCTATTGCTAATGATAAATTCTTAACCACTCTATTCGAAGATTTGGATGTTCATAAAACAAATATTCTTAACGAGCAAATACGCTCCTTTTCATACAAAAAACAGCCGGATAAATTCAGAAATTACTTAAATCAACCTTACAAGCATCCTTTAATATTAGGAGATTTAAATTTTCAAATCAAAGATGAAGATATTCCCAATGATGTCAAGAATTTGGGATGCACTCTGGAACCGGAAGACAGATTTTGGAAAGCAGTATGGAATGAAAAGGAAGAAAAATACGAGTACTTTTTAAGAAACAATAAAGGTGTTTACGAAAAACAACCTTTTGACAGAACGCGTGCTATGTGCATTGATAAATCAATTATCGTAATGCGCAACCACTTTGAATTTGAACCGGAAATAAGTGAAGCGCGTCGTAACGAAATAATCAATGACTATAAAAACGGCAAAATGCCGACAGATAAAAAAGAAAAAGCTTTTCTTGATATATACAAAAACGAAAAAAACAATAATGATAAACTAAAAGAAATTATCTATCATGAATATAAGCATATCAAAAACAGTATGTTTTTTGAAACAGTGTATTTAAATAGAGAAAACAAACAGTTATCGCTAAATGACTTATACCGTATCTGCATAGAAGATGAGCGTAGCAGCTACCTGTCATCTACCATAAACAAAGTCAATGAATATCTCAAATGCGGAGTAAGAGAAAACAAATGGGATGACATAGAATGCTTCAACACGGACCAAGATATAAAAATATACGAAATCTTAAAAAATAAAACCAATGAAGAGCGCAAAGAATTTTTAAAAAATCCAAAGAATTATATCAACTTTACCTTGGAATATTTCACCACAGAATTACAGAATTTATATGATATAAACCAAATATCCAAACACGAAGAAAACGGCAAAGAAATTAAAGGCACCATGATTGATGCTCTGCTTGCAACAGCAGCAAATTTACCGGTTGATGAAGGTGATATCAGTGAAACATTTAAGAACTTGCAAAAATTATATTATCATTTCGCTTTTTATAATCCGGATACAGACATGTTTGAGCAAAGATTCGCCAGCAACTACATAAACGAAGAAAATGAGGTAAAGCTAACCGCTTATGCTCAAAATAAAATTATCCCGGATGCTCAGAAAGAATTTCAAAACCGTAAAGATAATTATGAAAAAGTTCAAAACACGGAAATTGATGAACTAATAAAAATTGGACGCAGAGTCATGCGTAGCGGAAAGGTAGAGTCTGTAAATGCCAATAACTTATTTATAGAGAGCTATGATGCCGATGAAATAAGCCTTTATACCAATGAAAACAATGCCGGTTGGAGCAATAATTTTGAACAATACTATAAACAATTGGAAAATTACCAAAAAATTACCAAAAATAATGAAGAATATAAATTCAAGTTGGGTGAAGATATTGTTTGTTACACGAGCGATAATACATTGCAAGTCAGTGAAAACAGCCAGTATAAAACTTACTTGGCCATTCTTAACGAACCAAGTAATAAGGGAACGACCATTAATTTCATGAATAATCTGACAAAGGAACAATCGTTAATGCTCTACGCGGCCTGTTTAGCATGCGGACGCAAAATGAAAGGTAACCTTCCGCAAAATCTTGACGGACTTGAAAACCTTCATAATATTCCAACGGATATCATACAAAAAATGAAAAATGAACTTCCTTCCCTCACGAGCAGAAAACAAACAAATACCGGTGGTTCTTGTTCTTTGGGTAGAATATAATTTTCATTTGAATTTTACGCGGATATAAAGCATCATACCCTTAATATTTACGATCAATTATATACTGCGCCAAAGCCTGCAAATTTTGAGCCTTATAACCAAACGGCAAAATTTCTCTCTTTGCTTCTTCTATTAAGTCCGCCGCAATTTTTCTTGCCTTTTCTATTCCATAATAAGAAACATAAGTAAACTTGCTTTGCTCATCATCTTTATGCAGTGTTTTACCGACTAATTTTTGATCTCCTTCTCGGTCCAAAATATCATCGGCTATTTGAAAAGCCTGCCCGATTTTGCGTGAATAATTAATCAATCGTTGTCTTAAATCAAGCGGTGCTTGTCCCAATACAGCACCGGATTCGCAAGCATACCTGAGCAAACGTCCCGTTTTCATTTCCTCCAAACGAGCTATTACGTTTTCATCTTCTTCTTTATCACCATTAGATTTAGCGTACAAATCAAGCGTTTGACCGGCCACCATACCACCAAAAGCACCGGCCGCCGATGACAACAATTGCAGCAGTGTTAAGCGAATTTCTGGACGAATTTCCAAAGCATTCGCCAAAAACTCAAAAGCATAAGCCTGCAGCCCATCGCCGGCCAAAATAGCGGTAGCCTCATCATATTGTTTGTGACATGTAGGCTTGCCGCGGCGTAAATCATCATTATCCATTGCCGGCAAATCATCGTGAATAAGTGAATACGAATGTAGCATTTCTAAAGAAGCTGCCACAGGAAATGCTGTTTTTTCTTCCACCCCGAACAGCCCCGCACACTCACATACCAAATAAGGACGAAGACGTTTTCCTCCGTTCATAACAGAATATTTCATCGCCTCAATCACACGCTTTTCATCACCTTGCGGTAAAGGAAAACACTGTTGCAAGTAATCATTAAATCTATCGCTGAAATGCTTTAATATCGTAACAATATCAACCATTTTTCTACTCTTCTATTTTATCTAATGGTTCGGTTGTAACCACTCCGTCTGCCGCTATATTTATCTTTTCCACTTTGAGCTGTGCAGCACGTAATTTATCTTCGCAAAACTTCTTCAAAGTTGTCGCTTTTTCATAAATTTCCACAGCATCATCAAGTTTAATTTTTCCGCTTTCCAGCTCACGTACAATATTTTCGAGCTGTGAAAGCGCATCTTCAAAAGATAGTTTACTCAAATCTAATTGCTTCATTTTTCTCTCCTTGAACAACAGCATAAGCATTTACCGCCGATTCGCAACGAAATTTTTGAACTTATTAAACTATTTATCGGTAATTTTTACGCTTTCGTATAATGTTTAACCCATGTGAAAAATGTTATATTAAATAGTGTCTATGATGTTTTTTCATAGTTTTATTCCTGATACTTGTTGAGCCTGCAAGCTTGTCGGTTTGCAGGTCTTGACGTTATGAAAAATATGTTGTATATTGCCTTTTGATAGATACAAGCAGAGGATTTTGTATGGCAAAAACAACATGGAAAGCAGGAACTATGTTGGCACCGGTACCTCCGGCGCTTATTTCGTGCGGTACTATCGAAAAACCAAATGTCATGACTGCCGCCTGGACGGGAATAATCTGCACCGAACCGACGTTGGTTTATGTTTCAATCCGCCCAACCAGATATAGTCATGAAATCATTAAAAAAAGCGGAGAATTTGTCATTAATATTCCTACCCAAAAGTTAGCCCGTGCCATTGATTTGTGCGGTGTTAAAAGCGGACGCAATATTGATAAATTCAAACTTGCAAAAATTACCGCTTTGCCATGTTCAACTATTTCTGCACCGCAAATACAAGAGTCCCCTGTGTCACTTGAATGTAAAGTTCGTGAAATTAAGTCATTCGGTTCACACGATATGTTCTTGGCTGAGGTTATGGCTGTTGATATTGACGATTCGCTCATTGATAAAAATGGTGCTCTGAACATGGAAAAAGCCGGATTATTGACTTATGCTCACGGTTTTTATTACAGCTTAGGTAAAAAAATAGGCAAATTCGGATGGTCAGTTGAAAAAAAATCAACCAAACGCAAGCGTATTGCCGCAAAAAGGACAAAGTAATGGAAAACACTAAGCTCAAAATAAAAATCGATTACAAAAACACCAAGATTTTCAGCGAATTTAATGCAGAAAATCCTCGTTTTCCTCTGTTGCTTTCTGTACCGCATAGCGGACAAGTTTTCCCTGATGATTTTATAAAAAGCGTACGTAGCGATATCCCTACTTTACGCCGTAACGAAGATATTTTTGTAGATAAATTACTGCAAAAAACCATCGATGCACAAATACCTTTTATAAAAATGGAATTGGCTCGCGCTTTTGTAGACTTAAACCGCGATAAATTAGAACTTGATCCGTCAATGTATTATAATTATCCGCAAAACAGAGAGCTTATGTTTGATAAACATTGCCGTGCCGGTCTTGGAGTAATCCACCGCATAAATTATAAAAGGGAAAATATCTACAAAGGTCTGCTTGATTATAATGAAGTACAAGAACGGTTGAAAAACGTTTACGACGTATACCATAAACGCCTGCAACAAATTATTGATTCCATCTTGAAAAAATTCGGATTTTGCTTGGTTTTAGATTGTCATTCCATGCCGTCGAAAATTTGCTCGATTATAGATGATAGATCAGGTATTGATATCTGCCTCGGCAACCTGTTTTCGCAAAGTTGTCCGCAAGAAATAAGTGACTTTTTAGCCGGACAATTTTGGGATAAAAATTATAATGTTGATTTTAATTGCCCGTATTCCGGAGCATTTATCACTTTTAACTATTGTCAGCCCCGCCGCAAAATGTATACCTTGCAGCTTGAAATTAACCGAGCTCTTTATGCAAATGAAGATAATTTAATACCGAATGAAAATTTTTCATCTATGGCAGATGATGTAAGCAACGCTGTTATAGAATTAGCTAATCACTTATTACGAATAAATATTTAATTTAACAAACTCTTCTTTTTATTTTTTTCTTTACAAAAGGCAAAAGTAATATTATACGTGAAACCGTGCAAGAATATGCTTGATGTTTTTTATTTACACCTTTCATATTCCGGCAGATATTTTTTTATAAAACCAAAGTAAAGCCGTCCGTTTTAGCAGCGGGCGGTTTATTTATTTCTGTTTCTTCTCAATAAAATATATATGGCTCCGGCACCACCCAATCGCTCTGAGGGATGCTTATAATTCAAAATCATCGCTCTCAATCTTGGAGCATTTAACCATTGCGGCACCGCTTTTTTTAACACGCCTTTATCGGCAAAAACATCTTCATCGGCATGAACTCTCAAACCCTTTCCGGTTATAATTATAACACATCTGTTACCTTTTGCATAGCAACGTGGAATAAAATCATCAACTGCTGCAAAAGCCATATCTTCTGTTTTACCATGCAAATCCAAAACATCTTCTACCGCAAATTCTTCCCGTTTAAATTTTCGTAGAGTTTTTTTATCAATATCCCGCGGCTTAATATCATCCAGCGACTTAGAATAAGTTGAAAAATCTTGCTCTATCGCAAAAAAACGATGCTCAGACAACCTTACTTTTGGTATTTTTACATGTAAAATATCTTCTTCAAATTTAATAGGCTTTACATCACACACAACCGTCCGCCAAAAATCTTTATCATCCTTGTCCGGTAGCATTATTAATCAACCTTTATTACCGTATTTTTAGGTGCCAAAATATAATATTTACCAACGGAATTCATTCGTCCGGCATGATATAGAGCTTTTTCTCCATGTCCCCAAAAATAATCACCTCGAACCACACCCTTTATTGCACTTCCTATATCTTGAGCAAAAACAATTTTGCGGATTGCCCCTCCATCAGGATTATATGTATCAAGCCACATCATTGCACCCAACGGAATGTACTTATTATCAACAGCCAAACTTCTTCCTGCTGTTAAGGAAATTCCCAAAGCTCCTACCGGTCCGTCCGTATCGGTAATGCGCTGAAAAATAAAACGCTCATTTTCTGCCATCAAATCTTTGGCTGATTGAGGATTGTTTCTTAACCACTCACGTATTTTCGGCATTGATGAATCTTCACGCTTTATATATCCTTTTTCAATTAAAATACTGCCTATTCCTTTAAATTTACGTCCGTTACTGTCGGCATATCCGATTCGAACTTCACTGCCATCATCTAATTTTGCCACTGCCGAACCTTGAATTTGCATAAAGTGAATATCTATCAAATCATCACCCCAGAGCAACACCGGAGCAGAAACACCCTTATTTTCTATATCGCGACGGCTGTAATAAGGAATAAATTTATTACCGTCAATACGCCCCACCAATCTGTTATTTGGTAATGTTTCATCAAAATCACGTAAATTAATTTCCACTAAATCACGCGGTTTACCGTATATAGGATATTTGTATTTATCATGCTTTGTTTTAGAAGCATTTATCGTTGCTTCATAATAGGAAGTAAACTTTCCGTCATCTTTACCGTTATCGCTCACCTTGTAGGCTTTAAATTCAAACTCGATAAATGCTTTCATCTGCATACCGTCTTTTACATTCTGGGCAAAAAAACGCTCACACAAATCTTTGTAATCGGCAGTATTTATTTTTATCTGCGCCGGATAAATATACATTCCTTTATTTTGAAGAATTTTTTTACAATTCTTAGCAAAAACCGGAATAACTTGCGCAAAATTTTCCTTATTCCAGTCTTTAAGCTCCGAAAAAGAAACTTCATTTAGCTTAACATTACCACCGCCGGTTAAATCTACTTCTTTTTCAAAGCAGCCGGTTAATACCCACAAAACCGCAACAGTTAATATTTTAAGCGTGTTTTTTGGTTGAAACCAAAATCCAATTTTTATCTTTGGCATCAAGCGTTCTTTCAAAAGTCCAAACATCGGTTATTTTTTGAATAAAATTTTCATCACCGCAAACAACTTCACCTTGAGCATTACGTAAAATGTTAATCTGCTGAGTAATAAATTCAACAACAATTTTCACACTGTTTTTAAGCAAACGAACATCTTTTATCTCGACATTATCAAAACAAATAAACTCAACTTCCGAAGAAAAACCATTAATCTTGCGTTCTGTAATACTTTTATCCAAAACATCATATATTTTTTTGCTGACTAAACCTTTCACAGACGGCATTTCATTGGTATAAAAAGCATGCAGTATCATTTCAAAAACACGACAAGCACTGACCAAAAAAACTTCCGCATCAAACCCCTTAATTTTTCCAAGTAGAGATTGAATACGATTTTCAAGCGTAAAATTCTCATTCGCGCACAGCTTTTGAACACTTTCCAAAGGTCTTTTTTCTAAAACTATTTTTCTCTTAGGAACAACATTTTCCTCAGATTTTTTCTCGTACACTTCAGGTTGTTTGCTATCGGTGTTGGTACCGAAAGTCAAATACAACCTTGTCACTAAAAAAACCGCCACCATGGCTAAAATTATAATCTCTAACATCTTATCCTCTAAGTCACTTTTTCTTTAATATAATAACAATTAAAAAAATTATCAATATAAATTATTTGACGATTAAAATTTTTCGTATTAAGTATAGGAAAAAACAAGTTAGGAGATAAAAAAAATGGAAAACAAAGAAAATAATAATCCGCAACCGGGATTGATGATTTTAAGTCAATATATTAAAGACATGTCTATCGAAATTCCCCTCGCACCGGAAATTTTTAAAGAAATAAGCTCTGCTCCCGATGTTAAGGTTGATATTAATATGAAGCATCGTCATTTGGAAGACGGAACTTATGAAGTTTTACTTAATACCAAACTCGATGCCACAACTAACGGTAAAAAACTGTTCATCATAGAACTGTCTTATGGTTCTGTTTCGGCCATTAATATGCCGGAAGATGCCATAGAACCTATGCTCTATATTGAATTGCCTCGTTTAATGTTTCCGTTCGTTCGCAGCATTGTCGCCAACAGTCTGTCTGCCGCCGGCTTACCACCTATTATGATAAGCCCGATTGATTTTGTAGCTTTATACCAAGCAAAAAAAGCTCAAAAAGCAGAAACTGAAACAAAAAAGAAAGCATAAAAACATGCGTTTGGCTCTCTATCAACCAGACATTCCGCAAAATACCGGAACCTTGCTTAGGCTTGGAGCTTGTTTAGATGTTGAACTTGATGTTATTGAGCCCTGTGGTTTTATATTCAATGAAAAAGCAATGCGCCGCACCGGTATGGATTATCTTGATTTTGTAAAATACCGCCGTCACAATTCATGGAATGACTTTTTGTTATATAGGCAAAATCATCCTGATACCTACGGTAGACTTATTTTAATGACAACCAAAGGTGCATTGCCTTTAACTCAATTTAAATTCGAAAAAAATGATGTTATTTTAATGGGACGTGAAAGTGCTGGTGTACCGGAAAACGTTCATCAAACAGCCGACGCCAGACTTTTTATTCCTATGCATCCGCAAGCTCGTTCAATTAATATGGCAATATCGGCTGCAATGGCTTTAACCGAAGGTTTAAGACAAACTGATGGATTTTATAAAACAGAATAAGCTATTTAATAAATTTTCTTATAATAAACAGACTTGGTATACTCATTAAAGCACACACAACAAAAAACCATTCCCAACCGACAATATCTGCAACCATTCCGCTGGTAGAGCAAAAAACGTCGCGAGATATACTTGTTACCGATGATAACAATGCATATTGCGTTGCCGTATAAAGTTTATTGCATAATGATGATATATAAGCAACCAACGCCGTAGTTACTAAACCTGAACAAAAATTTTCTATAGTTACGACTGCTATAAATAATGGCATATTATGTCCTGCCATCGCTTGCAAAGAAAACAACAATGTTGAAATACATTGTAATATACCAAACCACCAAAGACTTCTTTTCAAACCAATTTTAGCAACAATAACTCCTCCCGTCAGACCACCTGCAATAGCTGCAATCATACCATACAGCTTTATAACATAAGCAATCTCAACTTTAGTAAAACCTATAGCTGCATAAAAGGGATAAATCATCGGATTAAAATAAGCATTGCTTAAATGATATGTAAAAATTAAAACTAAAATGAGTATCCAATGTTGGTGAGTCATAAAATCTATAAAAGGATTAATTATAGAATTTTTGAAAAACAGTAAGCTGTCTTTTATTTTTAGGGTATATTTTTTATATTCGTAAAATTGTGCTTCTTTTGCTGCCAGAATAGCCAACAATCCGACAAATATTCCACATGCCATTATAATATAAACTTCTCGCCAACTTAAAAACGAAGCTAAATATATAGCACCTGCTCCGGCAAAAATAAGACCAAAACGGTAACCAAGTACAAAAATAGCTACACCTGATGCTTGTTTATCGGGAAAATCTGCAAATGTTTCAACACGATAAGCATCTAAAACTATATCCTGCGATGCAGATAAAAAACTGGTTAAAAGTGCCAACATTGCCATTTGCATTGTATGCTGTTGCGGATTTGTTAAAGACATAGCTATCAATGATAAAAACAAAGATATTTGAATTAATACAGCCCAACTACGTCGTCTTCCTAACCTCCATAATAACGGAAGTTTAACATTATCTAAAACCGGCGACCATGCCCATTTCAAAGAATAAGGTAATTTAACAAGAGAAAAAGCTCCTATTAATTGTAACGAAATACTTAAATCATCAAGCCATACACTTAAAGTACCAAATACTAAAAAATAAGGAAATCCGCTTGAAAATCCCAAAGCCAATAATGTAAGCATTTGCTTATTTATGTATATGTTCCATATATATTGCAAATATTTGAACATTAAGCCTCAACCTCTGTTTCATCTTTTATCCATAAGGGATTTTTTAAATTACTTTTCAAAAAATTGCGATGATTTTCTTCTTCTTGTTCCGATAAATTAAAATGGCGTTCTATAATTTCTACTTTAGGAGTATTTTTATTAAAAATTTGATGTGTATTCTTATTATCAACAAATTTTATACTAGGCTCATCTCCTCCTAATAACTGCAAATATACTTCCGCTAAAAGTTGAGCATCTAACAAAGCTCCGTGAAATGTACGCGCCGAATTGTCAATATTAAACCTACGGCATAAAGCATCTAAGTTATTACGAGCTCCCGGAAATTCACTTTTAGCAATAGCAAGTGTATCAACAACTCTGTCCCAATCGTAAGTATTATATCCACATTTTTTTAATTCATAATTTATAAAATTCATATCAAATGCGGCATTATGCGCCACAAAAATTCCATCATCACCTATAAAATCAACCCATTTTTGAGCAATTTCAGCAAACTTAGGTTTATCAGCCAAAAATTCGTTAGTCAATCCATGCACTTTAACAACTTCTTCCGGCACATCACGTTCAGGATTTATATATTCATGAAAAACCTTACCTGTCGGCAGATGATTTATTAATTCTACCGCACCTATTTCAACCAATCTATCACCGGTATTAGGATCAAAACCTGTTGTTTCAGTATCAAAGCAAATTTCTCTCATTTATAATATCTCCTCTATAAATTTTATAAGTTCTTTTTTCAAAATATTTTCTGATTTACAAGTATTTATTACAAAATCAGCATAATATTTTTTTTCATCCTGAGGCATTTGTATTCTGACTATTTTATAAAAATCCTCAGCGGAAATACCATCTCTTTTAATAACTCTTTCCATTTGTGTTTTTTCATCGGCATCTGCCGTTATAACATAATCGCAATATTTATCCCAACCGAATTCATAAAGTAAAGCCACATCTATAAACAACAAATCTTCCTTTACTGCATACTTATGAATTATATTTTTCAAGCGCTTATATAAAAAAGGATGAATTATATTTTCTAATTTTTTTAACTCTCTATTATCATTAAAAACTAACTCTCTAAGCATTCTTTTATTAAAATTTTCTCCTTGAAAACACTGAGAAAAATTTTCTTTTATTACTTTTATAAAATCTTTATTATTATATAGTTCACGCGTCCAAACATCAGGATTATAAACACTAAAACCTATCTTTTTGATTATTTCAGCTAAAAAAGTTTTTCCGCAACCGATAGAACCGGTTATACCTATAATTTTCATTTTTTACCTTATATCAAAATGTTACATTTTTTATACACACTATATATACAAACTTGTGTATAAAACTTCCCTACTTGAAATTTTTAGCAAACTATCTACATTTTATCAAAACTATTCATAAACTTATTAACATGTTAAAAACATTATAAACAGTATGTGAAAAATGTGTATAATTTTATTAACCTTTTATTAATTATTTGAAAATTTTTATTATTTTAAAGACATAAATTTTGCAATACAGTGCATAAATATTGCATAAAAATTTAATTAACATATGTAACAGTTTATACAATAACAACAATTTTTTTAAATTTTTTAAAATAGAGAGAAAAAATTGTGCAAAAAAATATTGACTTTACAAATCATCTTTAATATAAGCAACACATAAGGTTTTTCAATACCTCAATCTTTTTTTTAACAATCAATAAAGGTCACAATGCATTTAAAGGAATTAAAAGATAAGTCTCCGACTGAGCTGTTGACTCAGGCTGAGGATTTGGGAGTTGAAGATGCTTCTTCAATGCGTGTTCAAGATTTAGTATTTGCCATAATGAAAAAATTAGCCGAGGTTGATACGGTTATTTGCGGTGATGGTGTAATAGAAGTTATGCAGGACGGATTCGGTTTTTTACGCTCGTCTAAATCAAACTATTTAGCAAGTCCTGATGATATATATGTGTCACCTGCTCAGGTTAAACGTTTCAGCTTGCGTACCGGCGATACTGTTGAAGGAGAAATCAGAGCACCTAAAGAAAATGAACGTTATTTTTCTTTAACTAAAGTAAATAAAGTAAACTTTGATGACCCTGAAAAATCAAAACTCAGAGTTAACTTTGATAATTTAACTCCTCTTTATCCTACCGAAAAGCTTAATTTTGATATAATCTGCGGTGATAAGGATTATACTACTCGTGTTATTGATTTAATATCTCCACAAGGAAAAGGGCAAAGAGGACTTATTGTTGCTCCGCCGCGTACCGGTAAAACAGTTATGTTGCAAAATATTGCTCATGCTATTTCTACTAACCATCCGGAAGTATATTTAATGGTGTTGTTGATTGATGAACGTCCGGAAGAAGTAACGGATATGACGCGTTCAGTTAAAGGTGAAGTTATTTCTTCTACCTTTGATGAACCGGCAACACGGCATGTTCAAGTTGCTGAAATGTGTATAGAAAAAGCTAAGCGTTTGGTAGAAAATAAAAAAGATGTTGTTATTCTTCTCGATTCTATTACTCGTTTAGGACGCGCATATAATGCTGTTGTTCCATCATCAGGAAAGGTTTTAACCGGTGGTGTTGACGCTAACGCCTTACAGCGTCCTAAGCGTCTGTTAGGTGCGGCTCGTAATGTTGAAGAAGGTGGCTCATTAACTATCATAGCCACGGCTTTGATTGATACCGGATCACGCATGGATGAAGTTATTTTTGAAGAGTTTAAAGGTACCGGTAATTCTGAGATTATTCTTGATAGAAAATTGACTGATAAACGCTTATTCCCTACAATTGATATAACCCGTTCAGGAACTCGTAAAGAAGAACTTTTGGTTGATAAAGCTACACTTACTAAAATGTGGGTTTTACGCCGTATATTAATGCAAATGGGAATGACTGACGGTATGGAATTTTTACTTGATAAATTACGTATGACTAAAAATAATGAAGACTTTTTCCAAAATATGAATTCATAAAAAAATAGTAACAAATTTTGGAGAAAAAATGTCTGGAGTAAAAACTGTTATAATAAAAAAAGAAGATGACGGTATAAGGCTTAATAGATGGTTTTTGCGTGAATATCCGGCTTTAGGATTAGGCAGATTACAGAAACTGTTGCGTACCAAACAAATAAAAGTTGATGGCAAACGTGCTGAAGCATCAACTCGTTTACAAACGGGGCAAGAATTACGTTTGCCTCCGCTTGATGAACAAAAAGCAATAAAAAAAGAACAAAATATTTCACCAAAAGATATTGATTATATAAAGTCTATGGTTATATATAAAGATGCCGAAATTATTGCGCTTAATAAACCTTCGGGATTAGCGGTGCAAGGTGGAACCAATACATTAAAACATATTGACGGAATGCTTGATGCTTTACGCTTTGAAAGTAGTGAAAAACCACGGTTAGTTCATCGTATAGATAAAGAAACAAGCGGACTGTTAATATTAGCACGTAGTCGTAAAATTGCAGATTTATTAACCAAAGCATTTCGTGAACATAATTTACAAAAAACTTATTTAGCAATTGTTCGCGGCTGTCCGCAAAAATTTTCCGGTGAAATAAATATACCGCTGGAAAAAGTTGGAGAAAAAATGTGTGTAACTGCAGGAGGTAAAAAAGCGATTACCAAATATAATGTTTTGGATAATGCAGCAAAAAAATATGCTCTGGTTGAAGCATTTCCTTTAACCGGAAGAACTCATCAAATAAGGGCGCATCTGGAAGCACTGGGTACTCCTATATTGGGCGATGATAAATATTTCGGTAATAGCAGACAACATCTGACGGAAGTTACAAATAAACTTTATTTACACGCTTATAAAATAGATCTTTCGTCTGTATTGGGAAAAAATAAAATTTTAACTGCTCCACTGCCGGAACATTTTAAAAGTGCTTGTCGATTTTTAGGATTGGAAATAGAAAAATGAAAAAGTTTTTACTTGTTTTTTTATCGCTTATTTTAGTTTTAGTTATAGGTTTTATAGTATTTATAAAATTTTTCGATTTTAATAATTATAAGCCGGAAATTGAAAAATTGGCTCGTAAATATGGTAATATCGAAGTTAAAATAAATGGTGATTTAAAGGTAGCTTTATCTCTTAAACCTACTATTGAAATAAATGATGTAAATATATCTATGCCTGATGGTCAAAAGATTGCACAAATAGGGGATGCCTTTGTACAATTTTCCATACTTCCGTTGTTAAAAAAAGAGTTTGAAATAAATTTTTTGGAAACTACCGATACAAACATTTTTTACAATGAAAAAGACAGTGTTCTTATTCGTTATTTAGCTGCCGATATGGATAGTATGGATGAGCCTATAAACATAAAAGCACAAACGACTGTTGAAGGAATAGAAATTGACGGCACAGGTAAAATTTCATCATTAAAAAAGCTGAAGGAAAATAACTTTAATGATATAGATATAAATGCCGATTTCAAGGCTATGGGATATAATTTAAATTTAGTTGGTATTTTACAAGGTTTGCAGGATAATTTAAGTGCCGATGCAACGTATAAATTAGAACACAAAAATAATGAGATTAATGGTCGTATACAAGCTGATTTAAGTGGTGAAATTCCTTATATTAAATTAGATGCAGAAAGTGCAAAAATAAATGCCGCAGATTTTACCAATACCACACAAAAAGCAAATAACGGTTGGTTTGTATCAAGTGCTTGTGCTGCCGAATATATATCGGGAACAACTATACCTTACGAATACTTAAATATGTTCAATTTAGATGCAAATATTGATATAAAAAAATTGATTGTTGATGCTGCTACAACAATACAAAATTTACAAGCAGAAATTATAATAAAGAACGGTGTATTTAAAGCAGATATAAAAAATGCAGAAACGTTAGGTTTAAATATAAACGGAAAAGTTAGTTTAGATTCACCAAAAAGCCGACCTTATTTGAATTTAAATATAAAGGGAAATACTTTCGATTTGCAAAAATTTACATCTCCTAAATCGCAAAAACAAAGCTACATAGAATGGATAATTCCAAGTGCTGCCGCTTCAAGTTTGATGCCTAATACTACTATTCCTTATCAATATTTAAATTACACAAATGCCGACATAAATTTTACAGTAAAAAAATTGATTGTTAATCCACAAATTCAACTTGGTAATATCAGTGGAAATGCATCGATTAAAAACGGTGTATTTAAAGCGGATATAAAAAATATTTTAGCAGGTGATGGAAATATAAGTGGTACAATAAAGGTAGATTCTAAAAATCAAAATGCAGCGGCAAAGTTGACTGGAGTAAATATTATTTTACAAAGTTTAGATAAAGATTTAGCAAAACCTGATTACGAAATATATGTAAAAAGCGGTGGTAAAACAACGGCGTTTGTTGATGTCACCACAAGTGGAAAAAATACTGATCAATATTTGGCAAATTTAAGCGGAAAAATTATTGCTTTTACTGATCCTTCGATTGTTAAAATAAAGAGTTTAGAGCGTTTGCAAGGCAATATAATTGTACAGATTTTACAGGCTTTAAAATTAAATGTTGTAAATAAAGAAATGAATATGAAATGTGCGGTTTTCCGCAGCGACGTACAAAACGGTAAAATGAGTTTTCCCAAAGGTATAGTTTTTGATGCTAACGATTTGTATTTGGTAGCTGATGGAGATATCAATTTAGGTAATGAAAAAATCAATTTAGCAATTCAACCTTTTTCCGGTAAAATAACCGATGCCAGTATTTCATCATTACTTGGTTCTTTAATAAAAATAAAGGGAACAATCAGTAATCCGCAATTAGCCATTAACCAAACAGCGACAGCAAAATCGGTTATAGGAGCAATTGCCACGGCAGGAGCATATAATGTAGGAGATATGCTTCTTTCTGCTGATTCTTCTCCGTGTCATACGGCTCTCATCGGTACGCAATATTCTGAACATTTTAAGCAGTCAAAAACTGTTCGCAGTAAAGTTTCAAACAGCTATAATAATACACAAGATATGGTAAAAGACATAGGCAAAAATTTGAAAGATTCAGCTAAAGAAATCGGTAAAGGTTTGAAGGGCTTATTTAAATGACGGATACTAAAGCGGCGGAAAAATATATTTCGCAAAATAAAGATTTTATACTTACAACGTTATCGGAATTTGTACTTACGGATACAATTCTTTTTTGGAGCGATAAACCGGAAATTAAAACCTTGCAATTACAAAAATGGCAACCTGTTTTAGATTGGCTTGGTATTACGTATAATATGCATTTTTGTACTACCGAAGATTTTTGTTTACCTCAAGAAAATGAGCGAACGTGTGAAGTTTTTTCTGCCTATTTAAGAACACTGTCTTTAAAAAAATTAACGGCATTATATTTAGCGGCAACTAATATGAAATCTCCATTATTAGCAATAGCAATGGTAGAGCAAAAATTGTCAGCGGATGAGGCATTTAATTTGGCATTTTTAGAAGAATTGTATCAGGCACAATTGTGGGGAAAAGATGAAGCTGCAGAAAATTTACGTAACAAAATTAAGGAAGATTTATCCGAAATTGAGGATTATATAAAAAATGGAATGCTGTGTGCTGATTAAAGGTCGGGTTCAAGGCGTCGGTTTTCGCTATTGGGTTAAATGTCAGGCAATGCTTATCGGCGGCATAGACGGCTATGCAATGAACCTTGACAACGGCGACGTTGCATTGTTGATGCGTGGAGATGAAAAAGCCGTAAATTCTATGTTGCAAAAATTACACGAAGGTCCGTTGTGGTCGAGGGTAGACAGTATAACCATAGCACCTGAATATAAAACTTATTTTCCACCTGTTTTGAACGGTGTATTTAAACGTATTTAAAAAATAATATTAAAAAAATCATTTTTTCTATTATATTTTATATGATAATATTTTGCATAAACACGGCAGGTAGTGGAGCTGTAATATAACTGTCAGATTTGAATAAAGTTTATCTGCTGTTTTGTAAACTGTTACCGCGCTCGATTGAGTTATGATATTCAATGTATTGTCCATCCAATTCACGACGGAAATTACGTAACAGATTTTCATCTTTTGGCGTGCGATCAAGTGCTATAACCAAATCATCGCCACGTCCGCTGTTTAAGACACTCATCATCATACTACGCTCGGTACCGTCAAGAACCATATATAAATTAATCAACAAATTGTTGAGATAGGTGTTACCTTCAAGAGGTGGACGATTAGCGAATTTTTCTTCAATGAAAGCGGCAAATTTTTTTCTTGTTGCTTCCTCTTCACGTTTTTTACCGAGTTCTATTTCATTGTGTTTCAAAACAGCCTTTTGCCACATTTCGATTCGATTGTCGAGCGAAAGTCCGAGATTTTTATACGATTCCATTCGTTGTTCCGGATTAGTACATTGCTCGCATTTGAGAGGCATACCCATTGTTTTTTGCAATGACTTACGAAACAGCTCACAAAATGTGTTCTGCGCTTTTAAGAACGGACAATATTCCGGACATTTTTTATTTTTATCATCAATCGTCATTTTGACCTCCGCAAGACATCATAATGTAAAAACGGTTAAAATTCAATGTAAAAATTCGTCTTCGCCAAATGCGATTTGAGTTGACTGTTTTAAAAAAAATGATAGTTTAGTCATCAAAGAAGAAAAAACGTTCCAGCGGCCATAAAAACGGCTTTTAAGAGGATAAAATAAATTGATGACCGATAACAAAACAATTTATGCACTTTCAACCGTGATGGGAAAGTCCGGCGTGGCGGTGATACGTATTTCCGGTAAGCAAGCATTCACTGTTTTTGAAAAATTAACTGACTTATCATCTGCCAACATAGTTCCCCGCAAAATGTATCTGGTAAAGTTGCATAATTTATCGGGAGAAGAGTTAGACAACTGTCTTATTGCAGCATTTAAGGCACCGCATTCGTTTACCGGTGAAGATACGGTTGAAATAAACGTTCACGGTTCAAAGGCGGTAATTCGCGAGTTGCTGGAAACTCTCTCAGATATGACGGATTTTCGTTTGGCAGAAGCCGGCGAGTTTTCGCGCCGTGCTTTTTATAATGGTAAAATGGATTTGACTGCTGCCGATGGTTTGGCAGATTTAATTGATGCCGAGACCTCAATACAGCGTAAAGTTGCTCTTGAACAAATGGGTGGAAAATTGCTTTCGCTTTACGATGGCTGGCGTAACCGTTTGGTAGAAACTCTTTCTCATGTTGAAGCATATATTGATTTTCCTGATGAAGATATTCCGGAGAACACTGTATTTAAACTGCAAAACGACGTTAAAAAATTGAAAGAAGAAATAGAAAATCATTTAAGCGTTAATAAAATTGAGGAACGCTTACGTGAAGGTTTTAAGGTGGTTATTGCCGGTCCTACCAATGCCGGTAAATCAAGCCTGATTAATGCCATTGTCAAGCGCAATGTTGCCATTGTTTCGGATATCGCCGGAACAACTCGCGATGTAATTGAAGCGTATGTGGATTTAAATGGTTTTCCGGTTATTTTTACTGATACTGCCGGCTTGCGCGATTCTGATGATGCTATTGAAAAAATAGGTATAAATTTGGCCAAAGAGAAAATAGCGTCGGCCGATTTCAAAATTTTTATGTTTGACGCATCCGTTGATTCTCCCGCTATTTTTAAGGACTATTTAGATTCTGAAAACAATTACTTGGTTGTAGCAAATAAAAGCGATAAATTAACATCTGCGCAACGACAAAAGCTACAAAACATGGGTTGCGAACTTATAAGTGCCAAAAATAGTGAAAATATTATAAAAATTACTGATAAAATATCACACTATTTCAGTGATATGTACGATAAATCTTCATCTTGTCTGATAACCCGTCAGCGTTATCGTGAAGCACTACGTGAATGTATAGAAAATTTAAGCAGATTTAATCTGAATAAGGAAATTGAACTGGCGGCAGAAGATATTCGCTTGGCTTGCCGCGCTATCGGTAAAATAACCGGTCGGGTTGAGGTTGATGAGATATTAGATAAAATATTTTCTTCTTTTTGCATCGGTAAATAAAGTTCGGACGCCAATCCGATATAGCCGCACTATCGTGCGGAGATTCTTAACATGCTACGCTCCTCAGAATGACATATATTTTAAAAATGTTTCACGTGAAACATTTTGCCTTTTTAAATGTAAAAACAATATCTTATTAAACAAAATTGAATCAAAAAATGCACA
>CADBMG010000029.1 GCA_902795745.1 uncultured Pseudomonadota bacterium | reverse complement strand
GTTATCTTTTTTTATAGCGCAGATAATCATCTAAATTTTGTACAGATGAGCTGTCCCATATATGTAAAATAAGTAAAGTCAAACCTACAACTAATGCTATAGTTAAAAAATGAAAAACAGAGCTTTTAGTCGTCGCCCACCAGTTGATACGCTTGCTGTTAGGATAGTAAACGTGCTTGAATAACAATGTATATGCCAAGGCAATACCTACCATAATGGCATAAGGCACCCATGCCGCAGTGAAAATGAGCTTTATCACTTGCCAACTATATGTGAACTTGTAGTAACAGGCAAGGGCAATACCGGCAACAATCATCGGATTTAATACAATTGTGCGTACAATAAGCGAAATTAGCCCTAACATAAAGAATCTCCTTTAAGTCATATACTAAAGAGATTAGGTAAATAAATCTTTAAGTTAAAGAGCATTTTTTGATACTGTTTAATATCATTTCTGCGCATTGTTGCGCTGTTGCGGCATTTTCATCTTCCACTTTCAGACGGATGACCGGCTCCGTGCCGGACTTGCGAACCAAAACCGTTCCATGGTCAGCCAATATTTGTTTGGCTTTTGCAATTGATGCATTAACATCATCTGATGCCATGATTTGTTCAATAATCTTTTTATCAGCAAAACGTAGGTTGTGAGATACTGCCGGAAATGACTGAAAAACCGGAAATATTTCACTGACTTTACGACCATCTTCTTTGATACCTCGGCAGATGATTACTGCGGCAATCAAAGCATCACCTGTTAATGAATAGTCACTCAAAACCATGTGTCCGGATTCTTCTCCGCCAACGTTGCAGCCGGTTTCGTGCATTTTTGCTATCACATGACGCTCTCCTACCGGAGTTGCGTGATATTCGAGTCCGAGTGAACGAATGTATTTACCCAAACCTAAGTTGGAATAAACCGTGGCAACGGCACCGTTACCTTTGAGTAAATGGTGTTTATGTAAATAAGTTGTCAGATAGGCAATGATTTGATCTCCGTTCAAGCGATTACCGTTTTCATCACAAATAATAATACGATCGCCGTCTCCATCTACGGCAATGCCTAAGTCGTAGTGATTTTCAACAACAGTCTTTGACATATTTTCTGTGTGTTGAGAGCCGCAATTTTCGTTAATATTGTAGCCGTTAGGTTTATCAGATAAACTTATTGTTTTTGCTCCGAAGTGAGTAAATATCTCTGGCAGTATATGTGAAAATGCTCCGTTTGCGGAATCGAGAACAACTTTTAATCCTTTAAGCGAATCGGCGGAAATTACGGATGACACAGTTTGCAGATAATTAGCCAAACCTGCCGGATATTTCACAACAGAACCTATATGTTCTGCCGAAAAATCTATTTTAATTTCCCGATTTTGCAATTCTTTTTCCAGTAAATCTGTTTGTTCATCGGAAAATTTGTCACCGGATGGCGTTATGAGTTTTAAGCCGTTATCACGATACGGATTATGTGAAGCCGTAATCATTATACTCATATCGACATGGAGTTTGGGAGTAAGTGTAGTGCAAAGAGGAGTCGGAATTATACCTAAATCAAGTACATCAATTCCTTGTGCCGTAAAGCCGGCAGCTAATGAGCTAAACAACATATCGCCGGAAATGCGGGTATCACGGGCAATGGCAACCTTTTTATTTGCCGAGCAAACGGTTTTGCTCAAAACCGAGGCTAATTTAAAGCAAAAATCAGGGGTTAGCGGAAATTGGTTGGCAATTCCGCGGATACCGTCGGTACCGAATAATTTATCAGCCATAGTTTTTCTCCTCTTTCAGATGAAAAAAGCCGCTAATTGACTTAGCGGCCTTTTTCGTTGAGTTGTTTTTAGAATACGTAACGAATACCGCCGTAAATTTCTTGGGCAGTTAAATCGTTCTTTTTGCCGTTGGCACCTTTGATATCGCCCATATCATAGTAGCGATATCCGGCATCAACATTGAAACGATTGGTAACTTTTACGCTTAAACCGCCACCGACAGACCATGTGAAGTTAGTCTTAGATGTTTTCCAAGTTGTGTCATATCCGAATGGACCAGCAACATGTTCATTATATTTCATGTTATGTTTGGTCATACCGACACCGGCACCGACATAAGGGGTAATCCAGTGGAACGGAGCCAAGTCAAAATAGCCGTTCAACATATAAGATTGCGATTTAAATTGGTAAGAAGTATTACCATTTTCTGTGCTTTCGGAATGTTTGTTTTTATCGCGCCAAACATATTCTAACTCAGCACGGAAATAGTTATAACGATAACCCAATGCACCGCTCAACATTAATTTTTCTTTGTTGAAATCATTGGCACTGTTGCCGTTAGGGCCATATTTAGAGCCTTCAATTTTATGTTTAACCACACCACCGCGGGCAGCTAAATATAAGCCATTGCAATCTGCCATAGCTTGGTGAGCCATAGCCACCGTTAAAACCAAAGCAGATGCGGATAATAACAATTTATTCATACGTATGCTCCTTTTCTGTTGTATTTTCGTTGTTATACCTTAGGTATTTAGCCTAAAAAACTTAATATTTGATTAAAAGTTGTGAAAATACGTAAAAATCATTGATTTTCAAATAAAAGGAGGTTAATTTAATGCCAAGGCAGCCGGATAGCTGCGTCAAGGAATGTAAGATCCATTGATGAGGAAAGTCCGGGCTTCACGGAAACAAGATACCAGATAACGTCTGGCCGGAGAGATCCGAGGGACAGTGCCGCAGAAAATTACCGCCGTGATTTAATTACGGTAAGGTTGAAAAGGCGAGGTAAGAGCTCACCGCATGAGCAGTAATGTTTATGGCTGGGTAAACCCTATCTGATGCAAGACCAAATGAGGGGGCGTTTATATAACGCGAGGGCAGTTTCCGGCTCGCCCCAGAGGTAGGTCGCACCAGCCAAGCGGCGACGCTTGGCGTAGATGAATAGCTATCGCACATACCTTTGCCTTTATGGTAAAGCTATTTGTGTACAGAACTCGGCTTATAGGCTGCCTAAGTTATTTTGGGAGATAATGATGCAAAGGACTTTGGAACAAAGTATAGAAATTGCGGGAGTGGGTTTGCATAGCGGATTGCCGAGCAAGTTGTTTATTAAACCGGCAAATGTAAATAGCGGTATTGTGTTTTTGCGTTCCGATTTGGCAAGTAATAATATTTTTCCGGCATTGTATAAAAATGTGGCAGATACTCGCAATTGTACCTGTTTGGCAAATCAAGAAAAACAAGCGGTCAGTACAATCGAGCACATTATGGCTACGTTATACGCTTTGGGTATAGATAATGCGTTAATTGAGGTAAACAATCCGGAAGTTCCGATAATGGACGGAAGTGCTAAGGTTTTTTGGAACATTTTAAAAGATGCTCCGCTGAAAGAACAAAGTGCCAAAAGAAAATATCTCAAAGTTAAACAAAGAGTGGAATTTGATGATGGAAAAGGGGGGAAAATTGCGTTGTTGCCGGCAAATGAGTTAGCAGTAAAATTTGAAATTGATTTTCCATCGAAAATTGTCGGGCACCAACTTTTTGATGAAAAAGTAACATCGGAGATTTTTGCTTCGGAAATTGCTCCGTCGCGGACTTTTTGCGAAAAATATCAGGTCGATTATTTGCGTTCAATCGGTTTGATTAAGGGAGGAAGTTTAGAAAATGCTGTTGTTCTTGATGGGGATAATATACTGAACGAAGGCGGTTTTCGGGTAAAAAATGAATGTGTTAAGCATAAGGTTTTAGACTGTATCGGAGATATGTACACTTCGGGGTACAGACTTTTAGCTAAAGTTGAAGCTCAAAAAACAGGGCATTTCCATAATAACGAGGTGCTGAAAAAACTGTTTGCAGATGCAAAAAATTATGAAATAGTTGAGGAATAGCAAATGAAAAAAATATATGCATTGTTTGGACTTTTTGGGATTATGACAGCTTGTGCTTCCGAGCCGAATATGGATGACTGGTCGGCAGAGGAAATTTATAATAAAGCTTTTGATGATTTGGAGGCAACAAAGTATAAAAAAGCTGCCGAAGAGTTTGAAAAAGTGGAAACGGAACATCCATATTCCAAGTGGGCAGTCAAATCTAAATTGATGAGCGCGTATGCTTACTATAAAAACGAAAAGTATGATGAAGCAATCATGGCTGCAGATCGGTTTTTAAAGTATCATCCGGGAAATAAAGATGCTGCGTATGCTTTGTATTTGAAAGGTATTTGCTATTATGACCAAATTTCGGCGGCAGATAAAGATCAGGGTGATACGCAAAAAGCCGAAGAGGCATTTGCGTATTTGATAGCACTGTTTCCTAATACGCCATATGCCGAAGATGCCCGCAACAAAATTAATTTAACTGAGGATTATAAGGCCGGACAAGAAATGGTGGTCGGACGCTTTTATTTGAATGACGGAAATTATCTTTCAGCATTAAATCGGTTTAATGTGGTGTTGGAAAATTATCAAACAACAATTCAAATTGAGGAAGCTTTGTATCGAGAAGTTGAGATATATGCTATTTTCGGTATGAAGGAATATGCGAACGGGTACTACAAGATTTTGAAGCAAAATTATCCTGACGGAAAATGGACGGCAAAGGCGGCAAAAATTATGGAGCGTTTGGGCGAAAAAGCAGTAAAATCAGATGATAAAAAGTACGATGCCGTCGAAGAAAATAAGGAACATCGGTACAACGAAAGAAAAGAGCAAAAAGTATCAAAACAAGAGACGAGTAAAACGGACAACAACGAATCAGTGAAAGATAATAATAAATCTTGGTTCAGCGGTTGGTTTGGCGGCGATGATAAAGTTGAAACGACAAATAATGCCGTAGTGGCTGACGAATCAGCGAAAGACAATAATAAATCTTGGTTCAGCGGTTGGTTTAGCGGCGATGATAAAGTTGAAACGACAAATGATGCCGTAGTTGCCAATGAATCAGTGAAAGATGATAATAAGTCTTGGTTTAGCGGTTGGTTCAGCGGCGATGATAAAGCAGAGGTCGAAACTGTTACTCCGTTAGTTGAAAATACAGCAATTGAAGTCAGTGAAGATGATAATCGCATAACTGTCGCATCAAAAGAAGAAAGTAAGTCATGGTTCAGCGGTTGGTTTGGGGCGAAATAGGCTCAATAGTAAAACCGAGGAGATGCGCAGTAAATGCTTAAATCGTTATCAATACGCAATGTGGTTTTAATTGATAAATTGGATGTTGATTTTCAAGGCGGTTTTAGTGTTTTAAGCGGTGAAACCGGAGCCGGTAAATCAATATTATTGGATTCAGTCGGTTTGCTTTTAGGAAGGCGTGCTGACGTCGGAATGATACGCAACGGTTGCGATAAGCTATCTGTTATCGGTGTATTTGAGGTTGGTGACAATAGTGAACTGGCTAAAATTTGTTCCGAATATGAAGTTGATTTTCAATCTGAAATATTGATAAAGCGTACACTTGATATTAGCGGTAAAGGAAAAATACTGTTTAATGATGAGCCGATAACATTGAAATTTCTAAAAGAAATAAGTGTTTATTTGGTGGAAATTCATGGTCAGTTTGATAATCAGGGTCTTTTAAATCCGGCAACGCATATTGGAGTTTTGGATAAATACGGAAGTTACGAAGCTGATTTGATAAAAATGAAAAATTATTTCGATGATTACAAATCGGTAAAAAAAGCGTATGATGAGGCCGAAAAACAATATATTAGCGCACAAAAAGATGAAGAAAATTTAAGGCATTGGGTTGATGAGTTTCAGAAAATCAAACCACAAGAAAATGAGTTGGTTGATTTAGAAGATAGACGGCGGCAGATGATGAATGCCGAAAAGATTTTGGAAAATCTTACGGCGGCGGAAAGAGCTCTTAATTGTGTGCCGCAGAGTGTGCGGGAAAGTTTGCGCCAAGCACAAGCTGCCGTGGCAAGGGTTAATGCAATAATGAACGATAAATTCAGTGAACTGTATGATTTGTTGGATACATCGCTGATTAATGTGGAAGAGGCAGAAGAAGAAATTGCCGCCGCTTCAAATGAGGTCAATTTGAATCAAAATGATTTAGATGGTATTGAGGAGCGTTTGTTCAAGTTGAAATCGTTGGCGCGTAAACATCAGACATTTGTTGATGATTTGCCACGAATATGGCATGAAATGGAAGAAAAACTTAATAGTTTGGCGCATGGTGAAGATAATTTGCAAAAATTAGCCCGAGAAAAAGAGCAAGCATGGCAAAAGTATGTTTCAGCAGCAAAAAAGGTTAGTCAGGCTCGTCAAGCAACGGCTTTATTGCTGGATAGGAAAATTATGGCAGAGTTGCCTGATTTGAAAATGGAAAAGGCTCGTTTTATGACACAAATCAGCCTTAAAAGCGAAGATGCATGGAATGAAAGCGGACTTGATGATGTGTGCTTTATGGTTTCAACGAATCCGGGACAACCTTTCGGACATTTAAGTAAAATTGCCTCCGGTGGTGAATTAGCTCGTTTTATGCTGGCTATTAAGGTTAATTTAGCACAAACATCGCAAGTGGAAACGATGATTTTTGATGAAGTAGATACCGGTATAGGCGGAGCAACAGCTCAGGCGGTGGGCGAAAAATTAGCTAAATTAGGTGAAAATACGCAGGTGCTGGTAGTTACACATTCTCCGCAAGTGGCAGCACAAAGTCAGCACCATTTTAAGGTGGAAAAACAGGTTAAGGATAATGTAACAACTACAACTTTGCGTCAATTAACCAGCAAAGAAAAACAGGAAGAAGTAGCAAGGATGCTCTCCGGAGAACAAATCAGCGATGAAGCAAGAGCTGCCGCTAAAGTCTTGATAGGAGCCTAAAATGCCGGATATCAAACACGGGATAGAGGTTATTAAAGCAAATGTACAGATTGCACCGCTTAATCCCGGCGTTTATCGGATGCTGGATAAGAACGGTAAAGTGTTGTATGTCGGTAAAGCAAAAAGCATAAAAAAACGAATTGTTGCTTATACTCATTTTGAAAAACTTCCCGATCACATTAAGCGGATGGTTTCCGAAGTTGATAAAATGGAGTTTATCATCGTTGAAAATGAGGCGCAAGCGTTGTTGATGGAAAATGATTTAATTAAAAAATTAGAGCCAAAATACAATATTTTATTGAAAGATGATAAGACTTTTCCTCATTTGATGATAAATACCGCAGATGATTTTCCGGCATTGCGTAAAAGCAGAGGAGCGCGTAAGGATAAAGCACATTATTTCGGACCATTTGCCAATGCTACGGCGGTTAATAATGTGATGGATATTGTGCAGAAAACCTTTAAGTTGCGCTCCTGTCGCGACAGTATGTTTTACAATCGTGAACGTCCTTGTATGTTATATCAGATAAAACGATGCAGTGCGCCTTGCGTCGGCAAAATCAGTAAAGAAGAGTATCGGCAATCGGTTAGTGAGGTGATTCGTTTTTTGGAAGGTAAAAATGTTGATTTGCAAGCCGATTTATCAGCACAAATGGAGCAGGCCAGTGCAGAGATGAATTATGAACTGGCAATGATTTTGCGTGATAAAATCCGTGCATTGAGCTGCATTCAGAGCGGACATAATGTGGAATATGCCGATATACAATCGGCAGATGTTGTGGCGGTTAAAAAGCATAAAAACATGGTTTGTATTCAGGTATTTTTTGTGCGTGGCGGTCAGAATTGCGGTAATATTCCGTATTTTCCGAAGCAAGTTGCGGATATTAGTGAGGAGGAAATATTGGAGGCATTTTTAAGCTCATTTTATGCCGAACATGCTGCTCCGAAAGAAATTTTAATTTCGCATCGCTTACAAAACGGAGATTTTTTGGAAAAAGCTCTGGGTTGTAAAATAAATTTTTATCAAAAGGGTAACAAAGCCAAAATTATTCAGCGTGTTTTGCAGAATGCCGAAGCGGCAATTGAACGAAAATTGGCAGAAACGGCAACTGTCGAAAGCAATCTATATGAAATGCAAAAAGTTTTTGCTTTACCGAGGATTCCGCAACGAATCGAAATTTATGACAATTCTCATAATCAGGGAAGCTATGCCATCGGAGCAATGGTTGTGGCAACTCCGGCAGGGTTTGATAAAAAATCGTATCGAACATTCAATATTAAATACACCACAAATACCAATGACGATTTTGCAATGATGAAAGAGGTTTTGTTACGGCGTTTTGAGCGTATGAGTGACGAAAATCGTCCTGATGTTATTTTGCTTGACGGGGGATTGGGACAGTTGCATGCTGTTCATGAGGTTTTGAGCGAATATGATTTGCAGGGAATTACAATTATTGCCATATCCAAAGGGCCGGAACGTAATGCCGGTAAGGAATTCTATCACATTGTAGGCAGAGAAAGTTTTTCATTGCCTTATCAATCGCCTATTGCTTTTTATATGCAAAATTTGCGTGATGAGGCGCATCGCTTTGCCATTGGAACGCATCGTAAGAAGCGGTCTAGGTCGATTTATAAATCTCAGGTAGATGAAATTGAGGGAATCGGCGCAAAACGTAAAAGGGATTTGTTGAACTTTTTTGGTTCGGCAGAGCAGGTTAAATCGGCATCGGTTCAAGATTTAATGAAAGTTTCGGGTATCAGTAAAAAAATAGCGGAAAAAATATATAATTACTTCCATAATTGAAAAAAATACGTATACTAACCCTATGATAACGTTATTTTTGGAGAAGTGCCGTGTATAATTTACCGAATATATTAACTCTTTCACGGATAGTGGTTATTCCGTTGATTTTTTTATCAATTTATGTGCAGACGTTTGCATGGGCAATGTTTGCTGCAATTTTATTTGTGGCTGCGTCGATTACCGATTATTTAGATGGATATTTGGCGCGGGCGTGGAACGAAACATCAGCGTTTGGTCGACTATTGGATCCGATAGCCGATAAGTTGTTGGTAGCAACGGCTTTGGTTGTTATTTTGGCTAAGCCGGATATGTATAGTTGGTCATTAACCGTTATACCGGCATTTGTAATTTTGTGTCGTGAGATTTTGGTTTCGGGGCTGAGAGAGTTTTTACGTGAAGTCAATGTCGGCTTACCAGTTACCAAGTTGGCAAAATGGAAGACAGCCTTCCAAATGACTGCATTGTCGATGATGTTGTTCAAAGATTTGTGGATAGGTTGGAGTTATTTGGGCGAATTTTTGCTTTGGGTCGCCGCAGTATTGACGTTTATTACCGGTTATCAATATTATCAGCGCAGTTTGGAATATGTTAAAGCCGAAGAAATTAAGAAGAAAAGCAATAAAGTCGTCGTAGCAAGCGTTGTTGCGCCGGTAACGGAAAAAGTGGCTAAGGCAAAAAAAACGACAGAAAGAAAAGCTACAACAAAAAAATCTATCGCTAAAAAAACAAAAACAAAAAAAGTGACGACGAAAAAAACGCCAACAAAAAAGAAGAGTAAAACTGCGGATAAATGAGGTAGAGTCTAGACTATGTTGACGGATTGTCCGCATATTTTGGTGGTTGATGATGATGTACGCTTGCGTCATCTGTTACAGCGTTATTTACAGGAAAACGGTTTTGCCGTGAGTGCGGCAAAAGATGCTGAAAATGCAAGGATGTTTTTGCGTCAGTATAGATTTGATTTGGTGATAAGTGATGTGATGATGCCAAATGAAAGCGGTATAGAGTTTTTGCAAAAATTACGTCATGAAAGCGATGTTCCGGCGATATTGTTGACGGCAATGGGGGAAACCGCAGACAGAATTAACGGTTTAGAAGCTGGAGCAGATGATTATTTGCCGAAGCCGTTTGAGCCTAAAGAGCTTGTTTTACGCATTAATAATATTTTGCGTCGTATTCCGATAACTGACAGAACCAAAACTACCATTTTGCAATTGGGTGACTGCGTATTTGATTTAAGTAAAAAAGAATGTCGCCATAAGGTGAACGGGTTGATGCATTTAGCACCGGTAGAGTTGGCGATTTTGAGTATTTTAGGGCAAAAAACGGGGCAAATTTTTTCGCGTGAGAAATTAGCCGAATTGTTGGGCGGAGAGCAAAGTCTTCGATCAATTGATGTGCAGATTACGCGATTACATAAAAAAATAGAAAAAGATTCAAAAAATCCACGGTATCTGCAAACGGTGCGCGGT
>CADBMG010000028.1 GCA_902795745.1 uncultured Pseudomonadota bacterium | reverse complement strand
TTCTGTTTTTACGCTTTTTTAAAAAAGCTCATGAATCAAAAAAGACGCCTTTCGGCGACTTTTTCTTTTGGCGGAGCGTATAGGACTCGAACCTATGCATCCTTTTAACGGGATGACGGATTAGCAATCCGCTGTATTACCACTCTACCAACGCTCCTTTTCGAGCGTTATATTTAACTCAACTTTCAGCGCACGTCAATACATTTTTTTAATTTTAGCAAAAAATATTCATAAGTCCCTTTTGTATTTATGAAAAACGCACCGAATATTCCTCCCGATGCGTTTTTTCCTCACAATAAACCTTATTTTTGCCTATCAAAGTGACGGCGTGCCGTTTCCACCAATAAACGCGAAGAAAAAGTTGTTCTGGCCTCTTGCGGTTTTGCCAGCATTTTTTCAAAAATACCCTGCTCGCGCATTTGTTTGTACAAAGTTTTGAAGTTTTCAGGCGTATTTTCAATACCCTTTTCTTCCATTCCCATGCCGACCAAACGTTTACGATTAATCGGTGTATTCGGAATATATTGCTGGAAAGCTTTTTCTCGCGGCATTTTTTCAGCACGAGCCAATTCTTCATAAAATTTTTCGTGCAGAACTTTATTATCTCGCCATTCCTGCGCTGTTGTTTTGCCTTCTTCACACATTTTATCAAAAATTGCTCCGGCAAGCATACGCCCTTTTAAGCTGTGAGTGCCGACGAATTTTGCCAATCTCTGCGGCATTGTCGGACAAATCTTCCATGCCTTGCAACAATCAAACAATGTGCGCTCACTCGGCATACGTCCTTCAGACAATGTTGCGCCACCTTTTTCTACCGCATCCATCATCACCGGATACATCCAGTCTTGCATAACATTTGATTTAGCTATATGCGCAATCTGACTGATGCTGTAATCGTTATAAGGAGAACCGTAGCGATCAGGACGCTCATTTGCCGCCTGCCAAATATCAAGACAACGTTTAGCATCTTTTTTGGTTTCAATACCGGCATCAACCAAATCAAAATGCAAATTACCGTTCAATGATACTTCATTATCCTTGCAATATTCATTGATAGCCGCCTGCATTTTACCTACTTTCTGATGATATTCTATCGTACTATCCAAAACCTCGGCAAATACATTGTCTTGTTTTTTGTTTGCGACATATTCATGTAACTGTTCCGCTTTATCGGCAAACATTTGACGAATATATGCATTATTATGCTCGTTTGGTTTATATGTGGCATATTTATCAGCATCCTTGAACATTTCGTTCCAGATATTATCACATTCTTTCATAAATTCAGGATTTTTACCGGCTTCGGAAATACTGGTATACCAATCTTCCTGTCCGTATTTTTTCATTGCCAAGTCACGAATTCTATCGGTATATTCATCTAAGAAATTCGCTTCCGGAGCATTTGAATTCTCTTTGGTTATTGTTTCAAAGAACATTTTTTTATAAGGCAATTTAATGATTTCATCTGCACGCTCGGTAATTTCGTGAACTACTTCATTGCCGTAGGTTTCACGATAACGTGCCGAAATTAAGTCAAACGCCGGAGTGTTTGGTGTTTCAACCGCAACCTGTAACAAACCGGATAAGTGAGAACAATCATACGCTTCGGCTGCTAACTTGGCTGTTTCGGAATAACCATCAGCTAAATCTTTAACAGAAACACCTTTCAAATCAGACAAGCGATTCTCATCAACTTCGATTTTATCGTTTATGTCATTATTTATTAGTGTAATAAGTTTCGATTTATCTTCAGGTGATTGGCATAACCATTGATAACTATATGAATATTCTCCTTTAGTTAATTCAAATTGTTTTTTCATTCTTTCTGGAAGTAACTCCGCCGAATTTCCCCATTTGTTTGTCACATCAAAAGTGCGTTCTTTAAGTGCATCTTGATACTTATAGCTTCCAGCCAGTTCAGTATATAGTCTTAAAAAATCTTTTTCCGATAAATTAGATAAATCACTTTTTATTTCTTCTATTCCTTTTGATGTTATGCGTGCAAATTCGCCTGTTTTCCGTGTATACGTTTCAAAATCTCTAAAACCTAGTTGACGTCTTTCTGTTTCATAACATGCATAAATATTATTACCTTTATCTTCATATAACTTACCACCTGGACCAACAGCATATCCATTCCATAATCTTTCTGTTCTTAATGTTGTCAATTTTCCGTTTTCATACCATACAATATGACATTCATTATCTTCTGAAG
>CADBMG010000027.1 GCA_902795745.1 uncultured Pseudomonadota bacterium | reverse complement strand
TTGCGGGTCAAGCTCGTTAAAAACTCCGCAAATTATATTTAAGCTGTCAAGCAAGCAGCAGCCCATACCGATATTAGCAAACAAAGACGTGTAATACATCGGCTTATCAAGATGAAGCGTTTTAAGTTCGGTTTCTTCGATGTAATCTAACTCAAACTTGGTGTGTTTGATGTTTTTATTTGCTTTATTGGCATCAGCTTTAGCCTTTGCTGACTTAGACAAGGCAAGTGCACGCGTCGGAATTTCGTTCTGCTTCAACGCAATTTCGATAGCTGCCTTAACCCCTTCCCAAGTCAAGTGCTGAAAATCACGAGCCTGACGCGGACTTAAGTGATAATCTTCTTTGATTATCTGCTTTTTAGTGCGAATTTTGTCTGTTTCTCTTTTCTTGGAGCCAACTTTCACACCTTTTTGCGGCTCAATTTTTAATAATTGCTCCCCAATATAACATTCGAGAATCAATAAATAAGCCGCATAATACTGTGCACGTGCACGGCGTTTATAATAGCCTTCAATAGAAAACGGAAACGTATCCAATTTTTCTTTTTCAGCATCCACCCAATTACGCAGAGCATTGACTATATCAATCAATGCATCTGGTGTCGGTTTTTGTGGCGGAAATAAGTTGCTGTTTGCAGCACTTTCCACCAATTCTTTTAACTGCTCTTCATTAATCTGATTTGCATCAAGAAATTTTTGAACAGTTAAAGTTGTTACATTTTGCAAATCTTCTGATAAAGACGATGTAATAGCTGCTTCTTCATAAGCTAAAGCGATGCTACCAATGGTTAAATTATTTGAAACAACATCTTCTAAAGAGTTGATATTTTCGTTTGTGGCTGTAATAGCCTTTTTAATATTTTCTGTCATATTTTTCTCCAATAACAGAAGTTAATTGCTTGGCAGACCATCTGCCGCGCTTCTGTTATCAAAATAGCAAAAATATTACAGGCTGCACGCTTTCTTAGAAAGTGTCCGATTTTGATTTAACAATATGTTTTTATGGTATTTTCTTTTTGATATTTGTTTTATAATATCTAAATTCTTAAAATATTCAAGCTCTGGAATATAATATTTTGGAGCACCTTCTGCATAATCAATGTATAAACATCTTTCAGAAACATGAGTATAAAAAGCTGATTTTTTGATACCCAAGCGTTTCATCGCCCCTTTACGTGTTTCCCATTGTTCATATCCTATCTTTGTGTAATCAACATCGGAATATATATTATCTACTACCTTATCTTTGTAATGATGATGCCTTTTCAGTATATCATGGGTTATATCAGCATTGTAATAGCCGTCACATGAAGTTGTTATTTTGTTGTTGATGCCATATTTTGTCATCAAATTACTCACTGTATTAAAATCAATGTTAAAAATATTTGCTAAGTCTTTTGTTGAATAAACATAGCCGATATTAGTATATCTTTTGACACCAGGATTTGGTTTTACTTTCCTCGCATGCTTACCTGTAATTGGCTCAATTTCAATAAAACCACAAATGTAACTTCTGGGACTGCTTGTTGCCACCATGTTCACAATCGGATTAATCATATAATTGAATACGGAATTATCTGTAACGGAATACAAAAAATTACAATATTGGCTCAAAGCATTTTTTTCAGCAGAATTACTAGATTCTTTGTAATCAATATGAATTGCTACATCTTTTATATCAATCGGTTTGATTTTTTCAGATATGTCAGGAAAAATCACTAGTGTTTTAAGCGTATTAATACTTTCTGTATTAAGTTTATGATGTTGCTTAAAAATATGATTTGCTATATATTTGATATAGTTGTTCAAATTATAAAGCGATGCATCTATAATTGGATAATCTTTTTTACCGTCATATATTGATATTTTTACGTCCGGCTCGTAGTTATATGTTTTGTTTTGCTTTGGATATATAAATTTCAAGATATTATCAAAATAATCCAGAGCATACCAAATTGTTATACGATCAAGTTTATATTCCCGATTTGCAAATTCAAAATATCGAGCCAACAATGGCATAATATTTTCAGAATGTTTTTGCCAATCTTGACTGATACCAAAATTCTTATCAAATATTTTTTGCACTAAGCTATAATAACTGGATGCAGTCGATTTGCTAAAATTTTTCTGCAACCATTCCCGAAAAACTGTTTTAATGTCACTCATTGGTAAAACTCCTTATTTTTATCTTACTTTATGCTGTTTTAATAAAAAGTAAAACCATTGTTTCCACAAAAAACAAACTCAACTTACATTTTTGATAAACATAAGTTTAGCCTACTGAAAAAGAGACATTACTTTATCTATCCTATATAAAGAGGCTTCAAGTCAAAAATCAGCTTTTTTCGTTAAGTGTCTTTAAAGTCAACTAATCGGATTTTTGATAATTAAGCCAAAAGAAGTTGCAAGTTGTTTTCCTCTTGTTGGTCTTTTTGGTCTAAAAGCAGCTCCAGCTTATACTCAAGCTGCTTATATTCATTGTAATTTTCAGTCCGATAATCGCATAGTATCGCGCACCATTTTATAAAACCGTTCCGAGAGGAGCGGTTTTTGCATTGATAGGGTTGAATCACAAAAAGTCCGATTGTTTTGTCTTCGAAAACAGCAAATTTATCAAAATTATCGGACTTTTATTAAATATCCCTAGAAGCAACGATTGTTGCACCAATTGAATTTTTTAAGTAAAATTGCAGAAAGTCTTCATATTTTTTTTGAAAAACATTTTTCTGCGTCAAATCTATATGT
>CADBMG010000026.1 GCA_902795745.1 uncultured Pseudomonadota bacterium | reverse complement strand
CCGCAACCGTTGATAATGAAAACGGAGAGCCGGTAACTTTGGAAGCTGAAGAAATTCAGCTTATCCCTGCTGGTCAGGCTCAACCGATGGCTATGAGCCAAAAGTCCTCCAAATAATTGTAAATATAATTATAAAGCCGCTTGTTTTATCAGGCGGCTTTACACATCAAAAAAATCTCCCTCTGGGGAGATTTTTTTTGACATTCATTCATCTTATAAGAAATAGTTTCGTAAGTATTCAGCCAAATCTGCGGTATTGACGCGTATCTGCTCCATTGTATCGCGGTCGCGGATGGTTACGCTCTCCGGCTGATTTTCGATTGTCTCAAAATCTACGGTCAGACACAGCGGAGTTCCTACTTCATCATGGCGGCGATAAGCTTTACCTATGTTTCCGGTATTTTCCAATGCCACACGTCCGATTCCGAGTTTCATCAATTTTGCTTTCAGTTCATGACATTTTGCCATGATTTGTTCATTGTTCTTTTTAAGCGGAATGATTGCTACTTTAATCGGAGCTAAGTGCTTTTTCAACTTCAGCACCGTACGGCTGTTACCATTGCCTAAATCCTCTTCGGTGTAAGCTTCGGTCATAACTGCCAAAACGCCGCGATCAATTCCCATAGACGGTTCAACCACAAATGGAATAATCCATTTGCCGTTTTCGTCCTGAATGCATAATTTTGTGGTGGAGTCTTTATTTTCATGGCAATGCGCTTCCAAGTTAAACTCTTCCTGATTTTTGGTATGATTACCCAAGTCGTAATCACGACGGTTGGCAATGCCTTCTAACTCTTCCATACCATGCGGAAATTGGTATTCAATATCATAGCAAGCTTTGGCATAATGTGCCAAATCCTCATCAGGTGTCTTATAAATATTGATTCTATCTTTGCTCAGTCCCTGATCTATCCACCATTGAATACGAGTTTCTTTCCATTTTTCATGCCATTCGGTATCGCTTCCCGGATATACGAAATATTCCAATTCAGCCTGCTCAAATTCTCGCACGCGGAAAATAAAGTTGCGCGGCGTGATTTCGTTGCGGAAAGTTTTACCGATTTGCGCAATACCGAACGGTAATTTGCGCGAGGTGGCATCAACTACATTTTTGAATTGGGTGAAAATAGCCTGTGCTGTTTCCGGACGCAGATAAGCGATATTTTCATCGCTCTCCACCGGACCTACTTGTGTTTTGAACATCAAATTAAACGGACGCGGTTCGGTTAAATCGGTAGAGCCGCAATTCGGGCATTTGCCGTTAATTTGATCAGCTCTATACCTTCCTTTACACTTTTTACAATCCACCATTGGGTCAGAAAAAGTATCTTCATGGCCGGAGTAATGCAAAACTTTGCGATTAGTCAATATAGCGGAATCCAATCCTTCTACATCATCACGCTCATAAACCATAGCTCTCCACCAAGCGGCTTTTAAGTTATTTTTCAACTCCACACCGAGCGGACCGTAGTCATAAACACCTTGCATGCCGCCGTAAATATCAGCGTTTTGAAAAATAAAACCGCGTCTTTTGCACAGCGAAACCAGCTGTTCCATAGTTGTTGCAACCATATTTTATATCCTTTTCAATTTGTATTGACTAATTTTTAATGACTTTGTTGTATATTATTTAAATATAAAAAGCAAGAGGTTATGATATGAAAAGAACAAAAGTCGCATTTGTATATGATTTTGATGAAACACTGAGCACTACGTATATGCAGGACTATTTTCTCATTCCGGAATTGGGCATGAAACCGGATGATTTTTGGCGTGAAGCAAATGCGTGGTCGGCGCGAAACGGTGTTGATCAGGTAACCGGAAGTATGTACTATTTCAAGATGACGGCACAGAAAAAAGGTTTGCGTTTAACAAAAGAAAATTTAGCCAGTTGCGGGGCATTTATCGTTTATTTCAAAGGTGTTGAAGAGTGGTTTGCCCGCATTAATAAATACGGTCGTTTTTTAGATTTGGATATCGAACACTATATAATTTCTTCCGGCTATGAAGAAATTATTGAAGGGTGTGGTATTCGCAAATATTTCAAGGATGTTTACGGTTGTTCTTTTGCCTACGGAGAAGACGGAACTCCGGTTTGGCCGGCGCGGGTGGTAAATTACTCAGCCAAAGTGCAATATTTATCGAAAATCAACAAAGGTTTAGGCAAATATGACGATAAGGAAGTAAATGAATATACACCGGATGATAAACGTCGTATTCCTTATACACGTATTTTATATTTCGGTGATGGTATGACCGACATTCCGTCAATGAAAATGGTTAAAGACCGCAACGGTATTGCTATTGCCGTATATAAGCCGCATTCACATGCCAAAACAAAGGCGATAAAATTATTGCGTGAAGACAGGGTTAATTTTGCTCTGCCGGCAGATTATCGCGAGGGTAAAGAAATTGATTGTGTAGTTAAAACAATTTTAAATAAATTAGCAACTGAACGCGATTTGGATATTTTAAAACAACGCGAAAATAAGAAAAAGCAAGGGATAAAATGTCCAGTTTAGCAGAGAGATATAAATAGTATATTTTTTCAATTTGTTGTTTATGAATTAGCTATTGTGGTTGTATTTTTTATACAAACAGGATAGTTTGTAACCGATTTGGTGAAAAATTGAGGCAGATATGGCAGATTTATTTGAAGAAACGGAAAATCAATCGACGATAGCGGCAAAAGCTGAGTATTCGGCGCGCGATATTGAAGTTTTGGAAGGATTGGAGCCGGTGCGTCACCGCCCAGGAATGTACATCGGAGGTACCGATGCACAGGCAATGCACCATTTGGTTGCGGAAATTCTCGATAACTCCATGGATGAGGCTGTTGCCGGTTTCGCTAATCATATTGATGTCACTATGAATGCAGACGGAACTGTTACCATTACCGATAACGGGCGCGGCATTCCTATTGACGAGCACCCGAAATATCCCGGAACATCTGCCTTGGAGGTGATACTGACTACCTTGCATTCCGGCGGTAAATTCGGTGGCGGAGCATATAAAGTTTCCGGAGGACTGCACGGTGTAGGTCTATCGGTGGTTAATGCATTGGCTGAAAAATTGACGGTTGAAGTAGCACGCGATAAAAAACTTTATCGGCAAGAATATTCACGAGGTAAGCCGCTTACGGCATTGGAATTTATCGGTAATTGCCCGAATCGCCGCGGTACTTCAATAACTTTTAAGCCTGATGCCGAAATTTTTGAAGGCAATAATACTTTTACACCAAACCGTATTTATCGTATGGCACGTTCCAAAGCATTTTTGTTTAAAGGCGTTAAAATCAACTGGCGTTGTGCTGCAGAGCTTATTACGGACGGCGATACGACACCTTTGGAAGCTGAATTGAATTTTCCTAACGGAGTAGCTGACTTTTTAAATTTGCAACTGGGCGAACGCGGAACCGTTAATCGAATGCCATTTACAGGTGAATCGGAAATGGCTAATAACGAAGGTCGGGTTGAATGGGCAATTACGTGGCCGATAGATGAAAACGGATTTGACTATTCTTATTGTAATACGGTTATGACACCGGCGGGAGGCACTCACGAGGCAGGCTTTCGTTCAGCGTTGCTACGCGGCTTGAAAGAATATGGCGATATGGCTGGGTACAAAAAAATAGCTGCAGCTACTGCCGAAGATTTTTTAAGTGATGCTTGTTTGATGCTTTCAGTCTTTATTACCGATCCGCAATTTCAGGGGCAGACTAAGGATAAACTAACTTCAACTAAAGCTATAAAGTTAGTAGAAACCGCTGTTAAAGATTCATTTGATCACTGGTTGTCATCAGATGTAGAAAATGCTAAAGCATTAGTGGAATATGTGATAGATCGTGCCGAAGCTCGTAAAAAGAAAAAAGAAGAAAAAGTGCAAAATCGTAAAAGTCCGACCAAGCGTTTGCGCTTACCTGGAAAATTGGCCGACTGTTCTCAAGCTGCCGCCGAAGATACGGAAATATTTATCGTTGAGGGTGATTCTGCCGGCGGGTCGGCAAAGCAGGGACGCGACCGCGTTACTCAGGCGATTTTGCCTTTGCGCGGAAAAATATTGAACGTTGCAAGTGCCTCGGTAGAACGTATCGGTCAAAATCAAGAAATAAAAGATATGATAGAGGCATTGGGGTGTGGCGTTAAGGATGAGTATAAAGAAGATAATTTGCGTTATGAAAAAATCATTATCATGACCGATGCCGATGTTGACGGAGCCCACATCACCTCGCTGTTGATGACATTTTTCTATCAACACATGCCGAAATTGATTGAAAACGGGCATTTGTATATTGCCACTCCGCCACTCTATAAAATCGTTGCCGGCGGTAAGAATTATTACGCGCTTGATGATGAGGAAAAAGATAAAATATTGGCCAAAGTATCAAAAGGTAATACTAAGCCTGATATCAGCCGCTTTAAAGGTTTGGGCGAAATGAGCCCAACGCAATTAAAAGAAACCACGATGGATAAAAATAATCGTATTTTATTGCGGGTAATGATTCCGAATACCTCAACCGACGAGGGACGGGCTGAAGATTTTGAAACCAGACGCCAAGTAGAACGTCTAATGGGTAAAGATCCGGAACAACGTTTCCGCTTTATTATTGAACGTGCTAAGTTTGTCGATAATTTGGATATTTAATTCAGCAAAGCATATTTTATAATAGAAATTTGGTAGCAAAAGGGCGAGAATTGCTCGCTGTATGGATGCAGATATTTGTAATTACAGTATTTTTTTCTGTTTGTTGAGGAATGGTCGGTTTTGTTCCAACACTTATATATCATAGTTAAATTAACTTGACTGTCAGCAAAATAAATGTAATATAAACGCAACAAAAGTATAATCTAAATATTATTATTATGAAAAAAATTTTAACTAAAAAAGAAAAGTGGGCTTATACTCATTGGAGCCTTATGCCGGCATTTTTTTGGTTTATCAGTCCATATTTTTGGATAGCGTTTTTCATAACCGGTCTGATTGCCAGTCTGAGTTTTGTTCCCTGCATTGACTTATTCCATTCCTACATTATGCCGCAAGTATATGCAGTATGGTATGGAAGAGCGATTGCCTATTTATGCACGGTGGTCTACGTCATTATTTGTATAGCCACCGGTTTTGGTTTGGTTTATTACGGTGCGCGGATTTGGTTATTCTTCTTTGATAAAGATGAATTTTACCAAAAGTTCTATAAGCGCAATTGTATTTGCCACAATTTCATTTGTTGGGGCTGTAAAAAGGAAGATTGTCCAGCCAGAACTGAAAGAACTTAAAAAAGTCCCCGTTGCGAGTTAGAACGCGACGGGCATTTTTTTATGCACCTTTGTCGCTAATTCAACTTGACAAGCCTGAAAAATAAACTAAGTTATAGCCAACACTTAGTATTAATAAAACAGGAGAAAAAAATGAGTGCTATTGTTGATATTCATGCAAGAGAAATTTTGGATTCGCGCGGTACGCCGACAGTTGAAGCCGAGGTAGTTTTACAATCAGGTGCTTTTGGCCGTGCTGCTGTTCCGAGCGGAGCTTCTACCGGTGTTCACGAAGCGGTGGAATTGCGTGATGGTGATAAGTCACGTTTTGGCGGCAAAGGTGTTTTAAAGGCTGTTGAAAATGTTAATGAAGCAATTTATGACGCGTTAGCAGGTTATGATGCTGAAGATCAAATTGATATTGATACACGTATGATTGAATTGGATGGTACGGAAAATAAAGGTAAACTCGGAGCCAATGCTATTTTATCAGTTTCGCTGGCAGTTGCCAAAGCTCAGGCCGAAGAAGCAGGATTACCTCTTTATCGCTACTTGGGCGGTACAATGGCACGCACTTTACCGGTACCGATGATGAATATTTTGAACGGCGGTAAACATGCTGATAATCCGATTGATATTCAAGAATTTATGATTATGCCGGTTTCTGCATCTTCTATTCGTGAAGCTATTCGCATGGGTGCGGAAATTTTCCAAACTTTAAAGAAAAATTTGAAAGCTGCCGGTCAAAATACCAATGTTGGTGATGAAGGTGGTTTTGCTCCAAACTTGAAGTCAGCAGATGAAGCATTGACCTTTATTGTTAATGCGATTAAAGATGCCGGATATAAGCCGGGCGAAGATGTTGTTTTGGCAATTGATGCCGCTTCTTCGGAATTTTATGAAAACGGCAAATACGAAATGAAAGGTGAGGGGAAATCTTATACCAACGCGCAAATGGTTGAATATTACAGAGGTTTGTGCGATAAGTTCCCGATTTTCTCTATTGAAGACGGTATGGCTGAAGATGATTTTGAGGGTTGGAAATTGCTGACCGATGCTTTGGGTAAAAAAGTTCAATTGGTTGGCGATGATTTGTTCGTGACCAATCCGGCACGTTTAGCCATGGGCTTTGAAAAAGGCATTGCCAATTCGATTTTGATTAAGGTTAACCAAATCGGTACATTGACAGAAACAATGAAAGCGGTAGATATGGCTCATCGCCATGGTTATACGGCAGTTCTGTCACATCGTTCGGGCGAAACGGAAGATACTACGATTGCCGACATTGCGGTTGCAACCAACTGCGGTCAGATAAAAACCGGCTCTATGTCGCGTACTGACCGTATGGCGAAATATAATCAGCTGATTCGTATTGAAGAAGAATTGGGTGATATGGCAGTTTATGCCGGAAAGTCTATTTTGAAATAGTCGTAAAAAAATAGATGTTAAAAAATCCGCGGAGGTTATGAGCCTCGGCGGATTTTTTTGTGAAGGGACTAATATGGGCTTCTCAGAAAAAAAAAGACCGGCGTAATGGATACGCAGGTCTTTTAAAAATCAGAACAGCCACGGCATAAGTGGTTTGCAAATGAAATATGCAATGACCGCCAAAGCGGCAAACCACGGCCAACTCTTGAACATACACCGCAACCCATCATTTGGATATGCATATTCCCACTCATCGATGCAGTTTTCCTGCGCACCTTCATCATACCAACACCAACTCCACAACCAGAAAGCTAATGCGGTCGCTCCGAAAAAATGGTTGGTAAAGTACCAAATTGCAACTACTGCGGCTAATCCGAAACACACAATGAGGTTATAGTTTCGTTGATACCTATCATACGCCTTTTTCCAGCGAGCAATGTGCGGAGGAATTTCCTCAATTTTTTTTGTTTTTTTCATAAGGTAATAATTTTATAATTATAAATTTTTACGTAAGGCAAGCTAAACAAAAAAATCTGTCGGTGTCAATATAAATTTGGTAACAAAAAAGCCGAGAAGAATCTCGGCTTACAGCAAAAATACAGTAATTATCAGTAATAAGGAATAATACGTGACGGATTGCCGTTAATCAGCATACAACGCTGACCAGCTGCAATCAAGGTATCTGTTCCTTGTGTAACACTGACTGTTTGACCGTTATCGGTACGAACAATATATTCATATCCGCCTTGGCTCATAATTTGATCTTGCGCTAAATTGCCGATAAGCATACCGGCAGCTGCACCACCGATAGCTCCCAATGTATGTGCGCTGCTGCCGTGTCCGATGGTTGAACCGGCAACACCACCGGCAACACCGCCCAACAGTGTTCCGGCAGAATTATCATCACTGTTTACATTAACCGAGCGTACCGAGAGCACCGTGCACGGAAAGGCATTGCTGGCTTGTCTTACCGAAGAATAGCTGTAATCACTGCTACCGATGCGCGGAGCACAAGCTCCCAAAACCATCAAAGCAGGTAAAATGTATAACAAATGTTTCATCATAGTTTCTCCTAAAAAAACAGTTTAACTTTAATCCCTATAATTATATATCTGAAAAACATTGTCAAGACTAGACATTTGAAAAACTTTGTTATATAGTGCATAGGATTTGAATTTTTAAGGATATTTACAGAGGGTAAAAATGTTAAAAAGAACAAAAATTGCGGCATTGCTTGCAGCAGAAAAGACAATTGATAAAGTTTTGATCAAGGGTTGGGTTAAAACAAAGCGTGATTCGAAAGATTTTTCATTTATTGAGCTTAATGACGGCTCATGCTTAAAGAATTTACAAATAATTGCCAATAATACCCTCAATAATTATGACGAAATCAAAAAGCTTACAACCGGTTCGTCTCTGGCTGTGACCGGTGCTCTAATAGAGTCTGTCGGCGGAAAACAGAAATACGAAATTAAAGCGGAAAATGTTGAAATATATGGTATTGCGCCGGATGATTATCCGTTGCAGAAAAAGGGGATGAGCGATGAGTTCTTGCGCACGATTGCACATCTTCGACCTCGCACCAATAAATACGGAGCGGCATTCAGAGTGCGTTCGCGTCTGTCGTATGCAATTCATAATTTCTTCCAAAGTCGCGGCTTTGTTTACGTACATACCCCGTTGATTACGGCTTCCGATTGCGAAGGAGCTGGGGAAATGTTTCAGGTAACAACATTAGATTTAAAAAATCCTCCTAAATTGCCTAATGGTGAAATTGATTACGCTAAGGACTTCTTCGGTAAAGAAGCACGTTTGACGGTTTCCGGTCAGCTCAATGGTGAAATGTATGCTTGTGGTTTGGGGGATATTTATACCTTTGGTCCGACTTTCCGTGCGGAAAATTCCAATACTCAACGCCATGCTGCCGAGTTTTGGATGATTGAGCCGGAAATGGCGTTTGCCGATATTCATGATGACATGGATTTAGCCGAAGACATGGTGCGCTATTTGGTGAAAGATATTTTGGAAAATTGCGCTGACGACATTGAGCTTTTTGCTAAATTTGTTGATCCGACGCTGAAAGATACATTGAACAATATAGTGAATAACGGCTTTGCACGCATTACCTATACCGAGGCGATTGAAATCATGAAAAAATCCGGCAAAAAGTTCGAATATGAGCCGGAATACGGGATAGATTTGCAAACCGAGCATGAACGCTATTTAGCCGAAGAACACTTCAAGCGTCCGGTAATTGTGCGCGATTATCCAAAGGAAATTAAAGCCTTTTATATGCGCTTAAACGATGACGGTAAAACCGTGGCGGCAATGGATGTTTTGGTTCCGAGGATCGGAGAGCTTATCGGCGGTTCACAACGTGAAGAACGCTATGATTTGCTTAAAAAGAGAATTATCGATTCGGGTATGGATCTGAAAAATTATGATTGGTATTTGGATTCGCGTAAATACGGTACGGTTCCGCACGCCGGATTCGGTCTTGGCTTTGAGCGGATGATGATGCTTGTTACCGGTATAGCTAACATTCGTGATACCATTCCGTTTCCACGTACGCCTAAATCAATTGCCTTTTAAGGAGAAAAAATGTATTTGCGCCTGCTTATCCTATTAACAATAATATCTGCGGGAATTTTTCCGGCCGCTGCACATGAGAATGATGTTACGGAAAATGAGCTGATAACTCCGGAGATTATTGAACTGCCGCAAGAGGAAGATGATTTGTACAGCGGTACGGAAATTGTACCTCTTATAAAAGAAATGTCGGTAACGGAAAGCGCACAGGAAAACAGCTCAGATGTAGCAGTTATTGATGATAAGGATATGCCGCAACAACTTGATTGTGCAGATTCGCGGCTTAAAGCACAAGTTGAGCGTTTTATATATAAAAATATCAACAAAGAGGAAACTAATTCAGTGCCTGAAAAGCGGCGTCGTTTGCTTTTAGTACGTAATATGACCGATTTGAAGCCTATCAATGAGGATGAAGCATTTGCCGATAAAAATTTCGGCTTGTCGGCAACTTTGGCGTATTTAAAAATCGGTCAACACCGACAGATTAAGCAAATATGTAAAAGTTCTCTAAATGGAAGCAAAGAACTTGATGATATTTATGTAGTGATTTACCCGTTTGCCGGTTATTACAAGATTGTTGTCACCAATTTTGTAGCTTCATCAGAACAAGTTGATAACGCTACTTTTATCTTTAACTGGTAGGTCAAAATTATGGTGAGTAAAACAGATTTAGTTGTTTACGAAGATAAGAAAAATCTGCCGGCAATTATTGCCGATGACGGTTTACACGCCTATTTGGAACAAATTAAGCAATTTCCGGTTTTAAGCGAAGAACAAGAAGTTAAACTGATTCGAGATTTTAAGGAAAAAGGAGATTTGTCGGCGGCACAAACATTGATTACTTCGCATCTGCGCTTAGCCGTAAAAATAGCTTTGACTTACCGTCGCTACGGTTTGCCGACGGCTGATTTAATTTCTGAGGCTAATTTGGGACTGATGCAGGCGGTTAAAAAATTTGATATGAATAAAAATGTACGCCTGTCGACTTATGCTATTTTGTGGATTAAAGCAGCACTGAATGATTTTGTTCTGCGTTCATGGTCGCTGGTTAAAATAGGTACGGTTGCCGCACAAAAAAAGCTGTTTTATAACTTGGGGCGCATCAAAGCTCGACTAGGTTTGTATGATAATAAGGAGTTGGCTCCGTCTGAGGTTAAGCAAATTGCTCACGAATTGGTGGTAGATGAACGTGAGGTGGTGGAAATGAATCGGCGCATTGGTGGCGACAGCTCACTAAACACTACCGTAGGGCACGATGATGATGCCGTTGAAGCCATAGATTTGCTTGCAGATAAGTCGCAGAATATAGAATGCCATTTGGCACAAAAACAGGAGGCTGAATACAAGCGTAGGATTTTGCTGCAGGCTTTGTCTGCTCTTAATGAACGAGAGCAATACATTGTGCAACACAGAATGCTGACCGAAACACCGCAAACACTTGATGAAATCGGCGAAAAATTTAATATCAGCCGTGAACGTGTGCGGCAAATTGAAAAGCGTGCGTTTGAAAAACTTTCAGCCGAAGTAAAAAGCGCCATGACGGCGGCATGATATGACAATATTGGAAAAAATAATTCATCAATTACAGTGGAGTGGAATTGAAAGTCCGCGTTTGGAAGCGCGTCTGCTGATTGCTCATATTTTGCAATGCGATGCGACACAAATCATGGGTGATGTTATTTTAACTGAGGAACAAAATGAATATTTGCAAACTCTGCTTGCACGACGCTTAAAACATGAACCGTTGGATAAAATTATCGGACACCGTGAATTCTACAAATCAGATTTTAAAGTATCAAATAAAGTCTTGTCACCGCGTGCAGATACGGAAACATTGGTGGAAGAGGCTCTTTTGTTGATAGATTCAGTACAAAGCACGAATATATTGGATTTGGGAACAGGTAGCGGATGCATTATCGAGTCGCTGTTGAGCGAAAGACCAAATTGTTGCGGTACGGCTGTAGATATTTCAAGCGAAGCATTGCAAATAGCCCGAGAAAATGCAGAGAATCTAGGATTGGATAAGAGATTAAAATTTATTCAAGCAGACTGGTTTGCCGATGATTTTTCGGAGAAAATAAACGATACATTTGATGTAATTGTAACAAATCCTCCGTATATTCCGAGCAATGATATTGCCTCATTAATGCCGGAAGTCAGAGAGTATGATCCGCTGTTAGCTCTTGATGGTGGTAATGACGGATTTTTAAGTTATAAGCGTATTGCAGAATTGGTTCCGCAAATGCTCAAAAATGGCGGATATATTCTTATTGAAGCCGGTATAGAGCAAGCAGCACAAATTGCCGATATTTTTTCCGAACAAGGTTTGCAACACATCAAAACAGCTAATGATCTTGCCGGTGTTCCCCGCTGTGTGGTAATGAAAAAGTAAAAAGTAAAATGTAATGAATAAAATTTTCGAAAGCCAGTAAAAATTGAGTTGCCGCAAATTGAAGCTAATCATTCAAATTCTGGCACCGCAAGTTTCATTTGAAACAAAACTGGCGCGAGCTTGAAAATTGTTGAAGTAAAAGAGAGTATTACTTTGCGAATACTCTTTTTTACTGTTCAATCATCCGGTGGAAAATCAATTATTTCACAATAAAAACAATAGCCAATTGCAAAAATGTATGTTATATATAAGGCACATTAATTTTATAAGGACTGAGAAAATGAAAAAATTGTTGATGATTTTTAGTTTAGCCGTTCTTAGCGGTTGTTATTCGTCTTATCCGCCGGCACAGGATACATACGTTGAAACTTATACCGTACCGGCCTATTATACCGATTCGGTACAGACGGTTTATTCCGCGCAGCCGTCAACGACATATATTATCGAGCAAAACTCTCCTGATGTGGTATATATTAACAGTGCTCCTGATTATGTCTTTTTACCTAATCCTCTTATCTATGGACGTCCGCACCATCCGCATCACTATTATCGACCGGTTTACCACCGTCATTATGCGCCGAGTCCGCGTCCGCACGGTCATCATCATTTGACCTCATCGCCTCATCACGGCGGACATTCTTCGTCAAAACCGTCGCACGGGCATAATTCTGCCCCGCATAAACCGCGTCGATAAGGTTAATTGTGTTATAATTTTTTCTTTTTGTACTTGCCAAATCGAAAAAACGGTATTACCTTATCAGGTGTTTAAACAAGATTAATTATTTTCAAGGAATAAAACATATGAAAAATTTTTCAATTATACTTTCAACGATTGCCGTTATTTTAGCTGCGGCTTCTTTCTTGGCTACTAATTCGATTAAAAAGAATGAAAGCGGAGTTTCGGCTGAAAAAGTGGCAGAAATTTTGAATGGGAATCCGAAAATGGTTGTTGATGCATTTAATGCGTATCAGGAACAACAACGCGCGGAAGCTGAAAGAGCTGCCCGTGAAGCTATGGAAAAATTCTTGCCTGAGTTGGTAAGTGATGAAAACGCTTTATTCGTCGGTCCGCAAGATTCTGAAATTACAGTGGTTGAATTTTTCGATTTTAACTGTGGCTATTGCAAACGCTTAGCTCCGGAATTAGAAAAAGCTATTGCTGCCAACGGTGATGTTAAATTTATATTCAAACCGTTGACATTCTTAGGTTCATCTTATCAGGCAAAAGGTGCTTATGCTGCTGCCAAACAGGGTAAATTCTTAGAATACTACAAAGAAGTAATGGCTGCTAACGGTCGTATGACAGAAGCAGATGTTGATGCTTTGGCTGAAAAATTAGAGTTGAACATGGAACAATTCAAGGCAGACTTAGCTGCAGATGAAGTCGCAGCTAAGCTTAGCAAGGTTGCCGGATTGGCTGACAATGTTCAAGTTCACGGCGTGCCTTCTGTATTCGTTAACGGTAAACAGGTTCAGGCAACAAGCTCTGATGAATTGCAAAGAGCAATTAACGATTCTAAGTAAGTTAGCAATTACAAAAGAAAAATAGTCTCATTATGAGGCTATTTTTCTTTGCATTATGAAAACAAAGTTTGACACTTGCAAATATTTGGGGTATGAATAGGCAAAAGCTAGAGGATAAAATGGATAAACAGCCGTTAATTACAGTGATAATTCCTGTTTATAACGTAGCGCAATATTTGCCGCGTTGTTTGTTCAGTGTGCTTAAACAGACTTTGAAAGATATCGAAATTATTTGTGTTAACGATGGTTCTACCGATGAAAGCGTACAAATACTCAATGACTTTGCTGCTCAAGATAAGCGCATCAAAATCTTTTCACAAACTAATAAAGGTTTATCCTCATCACGCAATTGCGGTCTTGAAAATGCTACCGGACAATACATTTTCTTTTTAGATGCAGATGACTACTTACATCCGCAGGCATTGGAGATTTTTTATACTGCAGCACAAAAAAATAATGTTCCCGTTGTGGTAGGCGAAACATTTTGCCGCTTAGACAGAGATAAGCCGAATACCAATGCATATAATATAGATAAAATCGAACCTCGTCATCATATTCCGGCTTTGAAAGAGTTATATAAATATCGCCATATTTCCGCAGTGGCTTGGAATAAATTATATCGAGCCGACATATTACATAATCGCCGATTTATTGAAGGTATTTTGTTTGAAGACTGGCCTTTTGTAACAAGTCTGTTTGCTGATATTAATGAGTTTGCCAGTATCAGAATACCGCTTTATATGTATAACATAACAACACCTTCCATCATGCGTAGTTGTTTTTCCATAAAAAAAATACAAGATTATATAACCGGAATACGTTTTGTATCTGAATATTTCAGCCAGCAACCGCAACAAAAATTGTGGTCATTGGTGCAACGCAAAAGAATAGCTCAATCTGTTAAAATGATGCTTTCTAAAATCAGTAAGAGTAAAGACAATCAGCCCGAATTAGAAGCTTATTTCAAACAGGAATATATGCGCTTAAAGCAAGAAAAAATTGTACGCTTTACTGATTTATCGTTAAAAAGCAAATATCGTTTGTTGCGTTTAATGTGGCATCAACGCAAAAATAAAAAATAATTTCATAATAAATAGTGTAGCATATAAAATAGTTCTAGACATTTGTTAATTTTGCGCTACAAATGAAAGCAAAGGAGATTTAGATGTTTAATATGAAATTTTCACTGTTTTCAAATACGCGTGAGTTGGAACAAAAAATTGATGAAATGCATGATAAAGCATTAGAAAGTTCGCTTTATTTCAAAGAAGCATTTGAGATTTATATTAAAGAAAAGCGTAGCCAGAACTATCGCCGAGCCAGTAAAAAAATAAAGAATATTGAGGCTAAGGCTGATGATTTGCGCCGCGAGATTGAGAGCCAGCTCTACATTCATAATTTGATTCCTGATTTGCGAGCCGATGTTTTGCAAGTAGTAGAAAATATTGATAAGGTGATTAATGAGTTTGATGAAGTGGCTCACAAGTTTTATATTGAACAGCCGGAGATTCCCGAACAATTTTTGCCTAAATTCCGTACCTTGGTTAAGCAGGTTTGTGAATGTGCCGAAAATATGGTTATGTGCTCGCGTGCTTTTTTTCGCGATTTTTCTACTGTCCGAGACTATTCTCGCAAAGTATATTTTTCCGAACACGAGAGCGATAAAACATGGGCAGCCCTAAAGCAAGAAGTTTTTGATTCTGATATGGAATTGGCGCACAAAATCCAAATTAATACCTTAATCGGTGATGTTGCCGATGTTGCCGATAAAGCGGAAGATTGTGTCGATGCCATATTAATTTTTACTATTAAGAGAGACATCTGATGGATTTGATGTATCTGTTTTTTTTAAGCAGTGGATTGTTTCTCGGATGGTCGTTAGGAGCCAACGATGCCGCCAATATTTTTGGCACTGCCGTCGGTTCCAAAATGGTACGTTTTCGCACAATTGCTGCTGTTGCCGCGATATGTGTTATTTTAGGTGCGGTTTTTGGCGGAGCGGGGGCTAGTGCAACGCTTGGAGCACTTGGAGCGGTTAACGCTCTGGCTGGTGCATTTATGGTTGCATTATCCGCAGCATTGGCGGTTTATTTCAGTTTGCGTATGGGAATTACCGTTTCCACATCTCAGGCCATTGTCGGAGCGATTATCGGTTGGAACTTTTATGCCGGCAAACAAACGGATTATGAAACATTAGCAGAAATTGTTGCCACTTGGACAACATGTCCTTTAATTTCCGGTTGCATAGCGATTGTCCTGTATTTTGCCATAAAAAAATTGATAAAATGTTGCGGAATGCACTTGTTACGCATAGATCAATGGACACGCATTGGTTTGGTAATTTCTGCGGCTGTCGGTGCTTATGCTTTGGGGGCTAATAATATTGCGAACGTGGTCGGGGTTTTTGTGCCATCCAGTCCATTCAAACCGGTGCATTTCGGTTCGTTTTATACTCTTAGTTCTGTGCAAGTTTTATTTTTGCTCGGCTCGATGGCAATAGCTGTCGGTATTATGACCTATTCGAAAAGAGTGATTATGAAATTAGGCAACAATCTGATGCGTATGTCGCCGATGTTGGCTCTGATTGTGGTCATATCTCAGGCATTGGTTTTGTTGCTGTTTTCATCAATTAGTCTGCATAATTTTTTAGCCGCTCATGGTTTGCCGACTTTGCCACTGGTACCTGTTTCCAGCACACAAGCCGTTATCGGCGCGATTATTGGTATTGGGTTGGCTAAGGGTGGTCGTAATATTGATTGGCGTATTATCGGTAAGATTGTTGTCGGCTGGGTAGCTGTTCCGGCACTTGCCATGCTGATATGCTTCATAAGCCTGTTTTTTCTGGCCAATGTCTTTAATCAAACAGTGTATTTACCATAGAACAAAAGATTATCGCTGCAGCAGTCAGAAAAATAAAGCGTCACTTTTTTTCACTAAGAACAAATACGCCATTGCGAGAAGCATTCGTAGAATGCGACGTGGCAATATTGAACGTATAAGGTGTCTTAATTATACTCAAAAAATACCGACAAGATTTTTGCGCAAATGCTCAGCTATATCCAGCTTATAAAAGCTTTTGTTTACGCTGTTGTGCGGAAAATAATCAGCTATATCTAATGCGAAAATATTAGATTGTTGATTAAGAAATTCGCGGCTTAAATTAATTGCATCGGCATTTCTCAGCAGATATTCTTTATAATTATCAATAACACTCTTTGCCTCGTCAATATAGCTGTTCTTCTTGCTGAAAATACCGGTAAAAGCGAAGATAACCACCAATGTAAGCAAAATAATCAAATTGGTTATACCACCGATGTAAACACTACCGAATACCCAAACAAAAAATAATGCAATCAAGCTGATGGCCTTAATAATGAGAGCTATCAAACGATGTTTGAATTTTCTACTTAATAGCCAAATATAAAAAGCATATATTGCCGTTAAAGTTAATAAAATAACTAACATTTGCGCCGTATTTGTACCGGCGAGAGCTATGAATACCTCAGAGCACAAGAGCATAGCTGAGCTGAATATCAAATAAATAATATTATGCATAAAACGATGCTTTTTGATTTGTTTATTATTATCATTTGTAAAGATGTTTTTAATCTTCTTAAATGCTTGGTTATGTGTAACGTTAACTTCCACTTGCGACATTTTTTTGCTGAATAAAATTTTGAGAGCTTTCTTTTCTGCGGCATTAAGACGAGAAGTTTCAGAGTTCTTTTTCACGATGAAAATTCGATTATTTTCTTCAGACAAATCAATAGCTTGCTTGCGATACAATTCCAACAAATGTGCAACAAAAGCCGTACGATCATATTTACCCACCATAATTTGTCGCATCAGTGATCCGTTGTACGAAGGATTATATTTGCGTGATTTTTGTTCTTTTTTCAGTGTCAGCAATGATAGAACGAATGAAAGTAAAATAGCAACAAATCCCAGTCCGGAATAAAACACTCCACTCCAATTACTGAGAAAATGGCTAAATCCGCGATCGAAATCCGGCAAGAATGCTGTTGCATCGGCAACAGTTATGATATTCATTGTTTCGCCATTTTTAACCGGTGTCCAGTTCGAAAAAGCGACTACATTAGCAGACATCGGGATAATGTTGGTGCGTCGATTGGTATATTGTCCGTTTTGTCCTATGATTCCCTGCGCATTCTTAAAGCTAAAACCGTTCGGCAGCGTTACAATTGCATTGGCCGAAGTAATAAATGCATTCAGCGGACGACCTGTCAAATTCCAATTCAAAGTAACGTTTTTCCCCGATTTTTGCAACTGATAATTAACTAAATAATTGAATGTATAAGTATAAACTCCGGATTCAAGTTGTTGTTTATACTTCGGTTTTAAAATAATATCATTGCCGGATTCTTCTACAATATATTTTACCGGCGTTTCGTTGATTGATACATCAGTTAAGGTTAATTCTATACGCTGTTTTCTGCCATTATTGTCATAAACATATTTTGGAAATACCCGTTCCATGGCTGTGGCGAATTTTTGCCCGTCTGCCACAACAATAACCGTATCTTCAATTTTTAAATATCCGTTAGCCTGAATGTCTATATAGCTTAAAAAATACGGAATATGCTCTATTGCCGGAGCCAACATTCTCCGTCCGCTTGGCAAGCTGAAACCAACGGTGGCAATTTGCGGCTCTTCATTATAATCTTCCTCTATACGCGGTTTTTGCGGTGTTTTCAAAGTAAAAAATCTGGTAGCTGTTTCGGCTGCTTCATCTTCTAACTCTTGCTGATTAGCTGATGGATTCAAGCCTTTGGTCTGCTCATCTTTTTCATTAACCATACGTACCGCTTCTTCATACATTTTTTGAAACAACGGTTTTTTTTCTTCTTCCAACTTGCGATAATAATCCGGTGTGTGGACAACATTAATGGATGTTGGGTTATTATAGTCTTCTCCTTCCGGAGCCGGAGTTACCGCCACTTGTTCCAAACGTTTTTTAAAAAACTCACGCACTGCCTGTTGATCGCGAGGATCCGGCATAGTATCTTTAGCCAAAGTTTCTGACGGCTTTATACTTTTATTTTGCAAACGATTTTGATCTATGTCAGTAATCTTAAAAACGTCAGCATTTACCGAAAAACAATAAAACTGTAAAACACAGAAAATGAGTAAAAAAACTTTTTTCATTTGAAGTCCTCAATATTTATGTGTAAATTATACCTAAATTGAAGTGTAACAACTAAAAATTAAAAAATAGATAAAGGAGATAATATGATGAACAATAAAGTTGCCGCAATTATTTTGGGGGCAGGAAAAGGTACACGAATGAAATCGGATAAGCCGAAAGTATTGATGCCGGTCAGTGGTAAGCCAATGATTAAGCATATTATTGACACATTGGAAACAATTCCGGTAGAAAATATAGTAACGGTAATTTCACCGGAGGGACAAGACGTGGCAAAAACAGTAGCTCCTTATCAAACTTGCGTGCAAGCTGCCCAGCTCGGTACCGGTCATGCCGTCAATTGCGCCAAAGAATTACTGAAAGATTTTACCGGCCCGATTTTAGTTATTTTTGGCGATACTCCGCTGATAACCAAGCAAACATTTGAAAAATCAATTGCCAAAGTTCGTGAAGGCTTTGCCGTTGTTGTTCTCGGTTTCAGACCGGAAGATGCCGCTCGTTACGGGCGTTTGGTTATGAAAGGCAATGAATTGGAGCGCATTGTGGAATTTAAGGATGCTACCGAAGAAGAAAAAGCAATCAATTTCTGCAACTCCGGATTTATGGCATTTGACGGTAAACATCTGTTCGAAATTTTAGCACGTATCGGCAATAAAAATGCTGCCGGAGAATTCTATTTAACCGATGCAGTGGAAGTTGCTCATCAAATGGGTTTGAAGTGCACGGCATTTGAAGGAGATGCCAAGGAAGTTGCCAGTGCCAATACTTTGGAAGAATTGGCATTGTTGGAAGAATATGCCGAAAAGAGGAAATAAATGGCAAGATTTATACATTTGCTTTATTACTTTGTTTTGACGCTTACGGTGCTGTTTGTAGTGTATTTGACAACGATTTTGGCACTTTCTCCGAAAAATGATATGCTAAAACGAGGATTTATTCCCTGCACAACGGAGTTTGTAAACCATATAGCAACCTGCGAACGCGGCAAGATATTTTGTCCGTTGTCTTATATCTGGCAAGATACAAAGTGTAATACACGAGTTATTTTAGAGGGCTTAGGGGCATGGCTTAAGGGCAAGCAATCTACTCCATGGTCTAATTATCTGTTTACGCCTGTTATGCCGGAAATTGCAGATTCATCGGATTATGAGGGAGATATTGCCGCTGATATGCGTGATTTGGAGGCACAGAGCCAGCTTGCATATGATAAAAATGAAGGATTAACCGAGGAACATGGCTTGAATTTATTGCCGGAGGCGCATATTTCTGCAACAAAGCATGAGCTTAAAAAAATAGATATTCACGCCGAAAAAGTGCTTGGAGATATTACCGATGAAGTATTTATCAATGAGATGAAGGAGGAAAATACACAAAATGGAAAATAAGCAAGAACCAGCTTGGGATTTAAGTGATTTATATCTGTCAACAGATGACCCGCAAATTACGCTTGATTTAGAGGCATACAGAGCACAAGCGTTGGATTTTGCCGATAGATATAAAGGAAAACTGGCCGACTTATCAGCCGATGAATTTTTAGATGTTTTACGGGCAATAGAACAACGTAAAATCATTGGTAGCCGTTTGGGAGGTTTTGCCTATTTGAATATGGTTACGCAAATGAAAAATGCTTCAGCTGTCGGTTTTTATCAACAAATCGAAGAAGCTTTGACCGACTATGCAAAACCTACGGTATTTTTCAGTGTGGAATTTAATTCTCTGCCGCAAGAAAAAATTGAAGAGTGGCTCAAAGATGAACGTATTTACGCTTATCGTTACTGGATTAAACGTGTTCGTAAATTCAAAGATTATGAACTTACCGAACCGGAAGAACAGATTTTGCTCGAAAAGTCATTAACTTCCGGCGATGCTTGGGTGCGTTTATATGAAGAAACTTCGGCTCGATTAGTTTATACCGTAGACGATAAGAAGTATAATGATGCCGAACTCTCCAAGTTATTGTTGGACAAAGATGCAACTATACGCTTAAAGGCCGGAAAAGAAATGAATCGTGTATTGAAAGAAAACGGGCATTTGTTTACGTTTATCTACAATATGGTCATTAAAGACAAAGCCATTGAAGATGAAAAGCGCGGTTTCAAATCACCGATTGCCGCGCGTAATATGAGTGAAGATGTAAGCGATGAAAGTGTTGAAGTTTTGGCTGAAACGGTAAAGAAACACTATCGCGATATAGCACACCGTTTTTATAAATTAAAAGCCAAGTGGCTCGGTGTTGATAAAATAAATTATTGGGATCGCAATGCTCCTCTGCCGTTTGGTCGAGATATTGACTATACATGGAATGAAGCAGTAGAAATTGTGCTCAACGCCTATAAAGAGTTTTCTCCGAAGTTGTATAACATTGCCAAGGACTTTTTTGAGAATAATTGGATAGATGTACCTCCGCGCGATGGTAAACGCAGCGGAGCATTTTGCAGTGGTCCGCTGGCGAGCAAACATCCGTATTTAATGCTCAATTTTGCCGGTAAGCAAAACGATGTCTTAACTTTGGCTCACGAGTTGGGACACGGTTGTCATCATCAACTTCGTATTGATAACGGTGAGCTTAACGAACATTCACGCATGACATCGGAGGAAGTTGCATCGGTGTTCGGCGAGATGATAGTTTTCCAATCTATGCTTCGTAATCTACAAGATGATAAAGCGCGGCTTTGCTTGATTGCCTCAAAAGTGGGAGATATGATTAACACAGCGATTCGTCAGATTGCATTTCACTTTTTTGAACTACGTGCACACAATGAGCGGCGCAATGGGGAACTAACCGAGGAACGTCTCAGCCAGATTTGGGTGGAGGAAATGCGTGATAGTTTGGGAGATAACGTTGTTGTCGACGAGGATAGTGCTCATATTTGGTCGATGGTTGGACACTTTTTCTTTCTTCCGTTTTATGTTTATGCGTATTCCTATGCCGATTGTTTTGTAAACTCATTGTATCAAGTTAAGCAATCGGGGAAAGTTGTTGATTTTGCAGACAAATATTTAGATATGCTTTCTAAAACAGCGTTAGAAGATTATGCTGAAATTTTAGCTCCGTTCGGACTAAATCCGAATAGTGAGGAATTTTGGGAATATGGGTTATCTCTAATTTCGTCATATATCGATGAGTTGGAAGAATTGGATGAAAAGCTGTTTTAGTTTATTTTTACACTGTTATTTTTTCTATGTGCAAAAATATCGAGTATAGGCAACGATGAAACGGAGGATTTATGAACAAAATCGTTTCCGCAATATGTATCCTTTAGTTTGAAATATCTAAACTGCGTTTAATTATGTCGGTGTTAACGAATATTTCCCATTACTAAAAAACACCTTGACAAATATTGCAATTTTTGTTAAATTACAACTAAGCAAGATGAAAAGACTTGCCTGAGGTGTGAGAACCTCTTTACAGGCGTTTATGCAAAACGTTAATTTTTGCAGGCTCAGTGGTTATCTTAATAAGATGATCGGTGGGCGGCAAAATAAGCCGTTCTACATAGACATCATATATAACCATGGAGATATATG
>CADBMG010000025.1 GCA_902795745.1 uncultured Pseudomonadota bacterium | reverse complement strand
AAACCGTAACTCTAATTGGCAATGGCGTCGAACGCTTCTTAGATAAACCGAGTGGTCTTGTTTTACACGCCGTACGCATGGATAAAGCAACCAATCCTGCCGACATAGCAGCATGTGCCATTCAAAAATTGCAAAACAAAAAGCTCAATTTTCCTAAACCTTTATACCTAAGAGCTCCTGATGTTTGTGTAAAATCATAAAAAATATGTGGATATATTTACAGGAACGTTGTATGAAAGACCTAACGCTAACTTTATTTTATTGAGGATTGAAATGACTAAATCAGAATTAATTGAAAAAATTGCTGCTAAAATGCCTAATTTGACGGTTAAAGACATCGAAAAAATCGTAAACGTTATTTTCGGTCGTTTAACAAAGGCATTGGTTGATGGTGATCGTGTAGAATTACGCGGTTTTGGAGCGTTTACTGTCCGTTCCAGAAAACCTCGTGTAGCAGTTAATCCGAAAAATAAAAAACGCATAGAAATACCGGAAAAACGAATCGTTCATTTCAAAACCGGTAAGGAATTACACACCAGACTTAACGCGTCATCTGAGGATTAATAGCTGATAATAAAAGGATTTAACAATGAAGCTTTTGCATTATTTGTTTGCACTACCTGTCATTGTTTTTGCCGTATGGGCAATATATTGTGCCGATTCGGCTGACGGCATTTCTTTTGCATGGCACTTAAAAGACAATGATATATTGAGTTGGAATACTAAACTTGTTCTGTTTGCCTTTTTAGCGTATGGCTACTTGTTTGGTCGTATCAGTGCTTGGTTTTCCGCAGCCCCAATGCGCAAAGAACTGCGCTTGCAAAAAAAAGCCAACAAAACTTTGACCAAAGAGCAAGATGTCCTAACCAAAACCGTCAGCGGCTTAAAACAGAATGTTTCTGAATTACAGCAACAGGCTAAAAGCAATGAAAATATACAACAATCTGTTGCCAACAATAGTATTATGGCAAAAATCAAACAAAAATTTCATGCTTCGAAAGGATAGTAAATGAACTGGCTTACAGATATTGTGCGTCCGAAAATTCAAAAAACGACTCCCAAAGAAATTGCAGACAATTTATGGGTAAAATGCCCGAATTGTGATCAGATGCTTTTTTCTAAGGAACTGAAAAAGTCCTTTTATGTATGCACTTCTTGTGGTCACCACTTGCGTTTATATGTTGAAAAACGCTTCAAACTGCTATTTGATAATGAAGAATTTCAGTTGATTAATTTACCGCAAGTACAAGATGATCCTCTTAAATTTAAGGATTTGCAAAAATATTCCGACCGCTTAAAAAACAACCGCAAAAAAACCGAATGTCAGGATGCGATTCAAGTTGCCAGAGGAAAAATCGGCGGCATAAAGAGCATTGTAGCTGCTATGGATTTTTCATTTATGGGCGGCTCAATGGGTATTGCCGTAGGAGAAGGAATTGTAAGAGCAGCACAATTGGCGTTAGAAACGAAACAACCTCTGATTACCGTAGCTTCATCCGGAGGTGCCAGAATGCAAGAAGGTATGTTTTCATTAATGCAAATGGCTAGAACAACAGCAGCAATAAATCAACTTAAAGAAGCTGGGATTCCTTTTATATCGATTCTAACGGATCCTACAACCGGCGGTGTTTCTGCCTCATTTGCCATGCTCGGCGACGTTAATATGGCTGAAAAAGGTTGCTTAATCGGTTTTGCCGGACAACGCGTTATAGAACAGACAATTCATGAAAAGCTTCCGGAAGGATTTCAACGAGCCGAGTATCTGCTTGCTCACGGCATGGTAGACATAGTGGTGGACAGGTCTCACATGAAAGAAGAACTGGTTAAGATTCTTAAAGTTTTAACCGCTAATCTCAAATAGTTTATAAATGAGAGATAATATTTTATGTTGTAACCATCTCATAATTTTTACACAATAAACCGTTTTAAGAGAAATATAATTAAGTTAAATAACCCATTGACATGCGGATAAAATAATTTATATTCATGCAATACTATTTTTGTGAACCGCTGAACAAGAATCAAAAGAGGAAAGAATGAGACAGGATTATAAACCCGTTTCGGGTACGTTTTTACGCGAATGTATACGCAAAATAGAATATTTGCGCCGTAATCATTTGGAGGCTACACACCATATGCAAACAGAGCATTTACAGGAAATTGCCAATGGTTATTTCGAACGCTTCCGCCACCGTAAGTTAATTGTATCGATTCAAGATATGCCGACATTTGCCGATTATATCAATACCTTTGCTTTGGAAGATAAAGAAAAATTACTTATGCAACTGGAAGATTCCGGTTTTGCTGCACGAGAATATCTGCAACAACCACATTCAACATGGTGGCAAAAACTATGGAATGAAAAAGAAAAAAAGCAAGCGTTCATTGCGACAAAAGTAATAAATAAAGTTTCGTCATGGTTTGATAAGTGGCAGAAACGCATTATTTCCGGTACAATGGTAGCAATTGTTGCCGTAGGTAGTGCTTTTTTATTAAAAAACGATGCCAATTCCAAAGATATTAATCTCAATAAAACGTCTGCCAAAACCGAGAAAAGCATTAATACTCAACAACGCAATTTACCTCATACTAAGGATTACGAAATAAATCCTCTTGTCAAAAATGAAAGTAAAAGTAAAACAAAAACAGAGAAAGAACAAAATATTTGGGATAATTTTTATCAACACCGTCTCAACAGATTCATCGGCAAATCAAAAGCAGAAACTTTGGTTGCAAATTTTAACTCACAACAGCAGAAAGGTATATTCAATTTGCCGCAAGACATCAGTATTAGGCAATATTTGTATGCGGCGCAAATATACAGACTTTACGGTTACAAAAGCATCGCCAAAGAAATGATGCAGTTGCACAACGCCAAAAAACAGATTAATGATAATGTCCAAAATAAGTTATTCAACTACGTCCGCCAAGCCGGTAAAAAAGGTGTCGGCGTGCAGCAAATGCGTATGGCTCAGCGACAGTATTCAAATACCCGAGTTACCCGCTAATTAAATAATAAACCAAACATTAGTTCCAAATGACGTATTAATTTAAAATGCGTCATTTTTTATGAAATATATTGCAATTACATAAAAAATCATCAAAACATTGTATAAAAGAGTAGATAACAACTAACGGATGAAGATATTGCATACAAAACTCACCGAAAACAGCTAGCTTTAGTTAACAAAAATATTTACACATCAACTAAAACCTGCTACAGTGCTGTTACATACTTCTAAAGAGGAATAACAAAATGACAGTCTTGAAAAATACCCAAAACGGTAGGATATTTCAATGGAATATATCAGAAATAAACAATTTCATCAAAGAAACTGATAATGATAAAGCCGTACAGATTTCTATCAGAGAAATAAAAAAGCAAGAAGAATTATTGAAACACACACCAAAGGTTCTGGAAGCCGGATGCGGCAATGGACGTGTTATCGTTTATTTAAGTATGCATGGCATAAAAAATGTCAGCGGAATTGAAGCCAATGAAAATATCGTTCAAGATTTTAAAAGCAAGTTTCCGCAATTTGATGTTCGCTACGGTGATATTATGAATTTACCGCCAGACCTGAAAAATCATGATGTTGTATTAAGTTACGGAGTTGTCGAACATTTTTTAGATGGACCATCCCGACCATTAGCTCAAATGTGCAAGGATTTATCTGCTACCGGAACAGCTATTGTTACAGTACCTTTTTTCTCACTCTTCCGCAAAATTAAGTACATTTTCTACGAAGGAAGAAAATGGGATAAGTCAAAATATCCATATTGTCCTGATTTTGATCAAGAAGGTGATTTTTACCTCTATTTTTTAACGAAAAAACAATTTAAGGACGAATTGGAAAATGCTGGTTTTGAAGTAGTAGAACATGAATATACTGCAATAGAATGTGGAATTCTGGAAGCATTAAATCATAAAAATATTAAAGGTCATTTTTTGTGGCGCGATGAAAACAGACATTTTCATTTTACAATTACGGGAAAAATTTTATATTTAATAATGAAATGTATGCCTTGGTGTTTTGCGCATATGCAATTATATATTTGCAAAAAAAATTCATCAAACTAAATTCATATTGTTT
>CADBMG010000024.1 GCA_902795745.1 uncultured Pseudomonadota bacterium | reverse complement strand
CAGCTCATTCATTTTACGGATAAAAGCAATTGCCTCCAAATTTTCGTTGCCTCCGTAAACATTTGGAATCCATTCTCCATTTTTACGGGAATAATCCAAATAAAGCATCGAAGCTACTGCATCAACCCGTAGTCCGTCAATATGAAACTCTTTAAGCCAATAGAGCGCACTGGCACACAATAAATTACACACTTCAGTGCGTCCGTAATTATAGATTTTTGTTCCCCAATCTTTGTGTTCGCCTTTGCGCGGATCAGCGTGCTCGTATAAGCAAGTGCCGTCAAATTCCACCAAACCGTGACCATCTTTCGGAAAGTGTGCCGGAACCCAATCCATAATAACACTGATACCGGCTTGATGAAACTTATCAATCATGTAACGAAAATCATCAGGTGTGCCAAAACGCGATGTCGGGGCAAACAAACCGGTAATCTGATAGCCCCATGAAGCATCAAACGGATGCTCACATAATGGCAAAAATTCAACGTGCGTAAATCCCATATTGCACACATAAGGTACCAATCTGTCAGCAAATTCACGATAGGTTAAAAACTCACTACCATCACCTTTACGCCGCCATGAACCCAAGTGCACTTCATATATTGACATCGGCTTGTCATACGTATTGCAATTTTCCCGATATTTCATCCATTCGGCATCTTGCCATTGATAATGATTAATGTCATATACAATAGATGCAGTTTTTGGTCTTACTTCGGAAAAAGTTGCCATCGGGTCAGCTTTGGATAAAATACAATTGTCCTGCGTTTTAATCTCAAACTTATAATATTCTCCCTCAACCAATCCCGGAATGAAAATATCCCAAATACCACAGCTGATATGCTTGCGCATAACGTGGACACGACCATCCCAGTTATTAAAGCTGCCAACAACAGAAACACGTTTGGCATTTGGTGCCCACACTGCAAATGCAACACCTTTTACCCCATCCATTTCCGTGACATGTGAACCGAGTTTTTTATAGATTTCACGATGATTTCCCTGAGCGAACAAATATTCATCAATATCCCCTATTGTCGATGCAAAACGATAAATATCTTCTTGCTCGTAGGTATGTCCCTGATCATTCATAATGCGAAACTTATAGGCAAAATCTTTAGTGGTAGTAAAATTAATTTGGAAAAATCCCCGATCATCCAAACGTGACATTTGCCCCAAATTTTTACCTTTTTGATCAATTACTTCTATTGACTTGGCAAACGGATTAAATGCTCGGATAAAAACTTTTTTTGAACCTTTGTCGCGGTGAATACCCAACACCGCAAAAACATTACCGTGATCGCCGTTAACAATGGCTTCAATTTCTTCTTTTGGTAATAGATTTTCCATAATTTACTCCTATACACTAATCGCAAAATAATACTTGTTTGCATCAATTAAAACTATTCTTTATATCTATAAAATTTTATCTTTAAAATTGCAAGCTAAATCACATATTTTAAAGGGAATATTTTTAGTACTCTCATTTTATAATTTTGTATAAAAATAATTGGTAATTTTCTGCATTTTTTACAGAGCTGTTTTTAATATTTTTTGCACTGAATATTTTTTTTGCATTTTAAATATTGACGCTCTTTAAAAAGCATATATACTGAGAGCGTAAAAAGAGTAATTTATTTATTTTTATGGAGGACGAATATGTCTACGACAAATAAAAAAACAGTATGCGAAGAAAGCATAAGAGTTGCTGCATACTATAACTGGCAAAATGCCGGTTGTCCTAGTGGCAAAGATGAGTATTTCTGGAATCAGGCAATTAAACAATTGTATGGTACTTGCAATAAAACATCTTCGTCATGCGGTTGTAATAATACTACCAAAAAGACAACTGCCACAAAGACCAGTAGCAAAACAACCGCTAAAGCTAGTACAGCTAAAACCAGTGCTGCTAAAGCAAGTGTTGCTAAAACCAATACAAAATCTACTTCTAAAAAATAAGAAGATAAATATAAAAAAATGCCTGTTCGTTTGAGCAGGTATTTTTATTTTTTAAATAGACTTATACACAGTATTATATCATTTTTTATTTTTAAATTACATGATTAATTTTATAGACACAAAACAAAAATTACGAGCAGATTTTTGTGGTTGCACATTGTTCAAGAAAAGTAAAAATTTGCGCAACCGAATGGTTGGTTGAAATCGTATTGTTGCCGCATGTAAAAACATGTAAATCATCAACATATTGACAATACGAAGTTGTAAAATAACTGCCGTAAATTTTACTGTCATCTATATGTATATCTATGTTATGATTGGCACAATATTTTGCTTTTGCAGAATCCCATAACACATCGTCAACCTTAAAAGATCCATCAGCAAAAAAACTGGTCTTTTCATTAATTTCCGGTTCGTCAATAATGCACCACAATTTGTGATATAAAATATGATGCTCCGACAAATAACGTTCGATATATTTGCGAGGTCCTCCGCTTATGATATGTACTTCGATTTTACGTAAAAATGCCTCAGAAATTATCTCCTTAAACAGCGAAGGATTTTTGCTTATCACACCATGAAAATCTACGCCGAGTTTTCTAATTTTCATCATCATTTCCGAAATTTTTGTTATACCATTCTTTCATGGAATTCGGACTGAGGATCGAGAGAGAATTAATATCAATTTCCGGATTATCTGCAGAGCCTTCAATATTATAATCGGCTGCAAAAATTGTACCGTCTTTACCCGAAAGCAAATTGCCGACTACCGGTATTTTACCCAAAAATCTATTCAAACTGTATGCCGGAGCGATTACTCCATGCATCGTAATATCATCAGTTGCACGATTATATGTTCCGATGGTGGTAATGCCTACAACATTACCCTCCGCTTTGGCATGATTCAATTTCAGCGTTCTATAGTGATACTCAAACGGAGCACTGAAATGGGTAAATGTTAAACCATCACCTTTTAATAAATCAAGCATCCCCGTTAAAGATGCAACCGACAACAATTTTGCCATAACTGGTGCATTTTGAATACTGAAATCACGTACAATTGCATGACCAACAAATTTTTTATCCTTTTGCCGACGCGCTTCAATTTTAAGTGTTCCGCCCACCATATTTTCGTACAAACGCAACACTTTTAAGGTACTGCCAGCATTATTACTTTCTATTGATAAATAGTGTTCATTGTCACCGCGTGGCGCGTAATTCAAATTCATTTTAATCGACTTATCTATACCGTAGTTGCCTACAATGTGAACTTCCTCAAGACCGATACCGTGACGTAATTTGGCACTGCCGGCAAAGTTTTTTATCGGCGTTGTATTATTGGTCCACAAACTGTTAACCGTCATAATAATATCAGTATTATTGAAATTCTCCAAACCATCATCTTCGTTGGAAGCTGCTACTGGCAAATCCTTCTTTTCATATTTATTATCAGACTTATCAAATAGCGGTGTTAAATCATATGATGCCCCTGAAATCTCTGCTTTAATATTCGGCATATCAGAATTGGAAAGATTGATTTTAGCGCGGGCAGAAGTTTTCGGACCCTTAATTTGTGAAATATCAATAGTTTTAACACGTCCGTTAGCATACATATCCGCATTTCCAATTAATGTAAATCCGGATTTTATGATATTCATATGCGACACAGAAATAATTTTATCTTTTTTCATCTGCAATTTGGCATTGGCTTCTGCCGGCATTCCTAATTCTTTTACGAATCCAAGATAAGCATAATCCAGCCTGTTATGCCGTAAATCAGCCTTCAAAGTAACATCTACCGTATCATTTTTGTTGACGACAACATCGGCATTAACCAGTGAAAATCCTTCCATATTAGGAGCTTGCAAAAATGCCCAATCAAGTCCCAACATTTTCTTAACATTATCATCTAATTTAAATGAAATATTGCATTTACTCTTATAGTTCTTATTGGCAAAATCTTCATTCATTGATAGTTTAACCGGAATATCGTTAAACGCAGCATCGGCAACAAGCTCCCATCCCTTAGAAGTTACTTTTAAGGTCGCTTCTGATGCACTCAAATTATGATTTGCCACTAATTTATCACTTTTTATATCATGTAATTTGGCATCAACATCAACTTTGATTTCTTTAGCATTTAAATCTTGTTTAAGTTCAAAATCAAGTTTTAATTTAACATCAATAAGCCCTGCTATATCATTCGGTTTTATACCCATATTCGAAGTTATGTACAACGGTTTATGATCTATCAGTTTAAGTGCATCAACAACATTGGAATTACCTATTAAATTAATGCTTATATAGTTTCTATCTTTGTCCAAATCATAAATATTTACTTTACCTCCGGTAATAATAACTCCTTCGCTGACTCCTTTATCTATATCAATCGCAATATTGTGTGTTGAAAAATGTGCGGTGCCGTATATATGATTAACCAAAGGCATGCCATCTAAATAAAATAAATCTCCGTCATTTAAGTAAGCCGCACCATTTAAGCTAAGCAATCCCCAGCTTTCTCTTTTTTTATCATAGCCAAAATCAAATACAAATTTACCGTTTTTAACCGTCCCGCCAGTCAGGCCCTCTTTACACCATTGCCAAGCCGGTTCAGCGACATAACGCGGCCAAAAGCGAGAAAGCTCGGAAAGCGGAAATTCCGAAACATCTACCATAAAACGCAACGCTATATCTTTGAGAGAATTTTCCCAAAAATAAGTTGAAAATCCACTGGCCTCCATAGAAATTTCAGCCTGTTGATTGCCTAATTTAAATGTGGCATTTGTAATATTTATCTCATCAATTCCGCCGTTTATTTCTCCGGAAAGGGCTATTTCATCAATATCATAATTATACTTTTCTTCGCCATTGAAAGAAATGTAACCATGTCCGCCATCTAACTCAAAATCAATTTTTTCAATTGCTTCATTCAAATAATCCGCAGTATCTTCCGGATTTTGCAAAATATCAATCAAATTGAACGTTGTGCTGATTTTGCCGTTAACCGGAATTTCGATACTCATGGTCGAAAAAATATTCTCTTCCGTTGTTTCGTTGAATGTTCCGATTAAATCCGACAAAATTAAATCGGAAAAATAAAACTCCACATCCAGTTTATCCGCACTGCCGTGATATGTACTCTCAAAACCGGCTGAGGCAATTTTATCATTCAAATTTACCAATGCGTTGGCGTTGATTTCCATATTTATAAAGTTGCGATTGAACTCAAAAGATAAATCTGAAAGAATCCATTCTCTTCCTAATTCCACCTCGTGCAATTCGACTTCCGCATCGCTGATGCTGATGTTATTAACGTAACTTTCAGGATATATCTTTTCAGGTGAATTATAATTATTCAAGAAGTCACGTAACTTTTCTACATAAAATTGCAGTTTCTTTTTATTGGCTTCGTTAGCGTGCTCCTCTTCCACACCATAAGTTGCCAGAATTGTCACGACCGGATTTTTTACGCTTATATCGCTCGGAGCAATAATTCCTTTCAATAAAGCACGCAAACTGAATGACATGTATAATTTCGGAGCGGTTACGCTGAATGTATCATCTTTCTTTTGAACGCTTATATTTTTTGCGGTTACGCGAATCGGCTGAATGGAACGAACCAATTCAATATTAACATCTTCAATATCTATCACATAATCGTTTTCGTCATAATTCAGTGCTTGTACAATATAAGGTTTGAGATACGGAACTGATACCGGACCACGATACAGCGTCCATAAAAACAGCAATAAAACAATCAGCAAGCCAAGGCCGAAATAATTCAATGTCTTGCGTAAAAAATAGGTTTGCGGCGAAAGTTTTTTCATTTGTTAACTCCCGTTCATCGCATTTTCACCCTGCACTTTTTGTGCCAAGGCTGCCGACAAAAATAAATCTATATCTCCGTCAAGCACTGCTTTGCAATCAGCTGTTTCCACCTCAGTACGTAAATCTTTTACCAAACGATACGGCTGTAAAACATATGAACGAATTTGGTATCCCCAACCGTTATCTCCCTGATTGTCACGTGCTGTCTGTGCCGCCTCGGCTTTTTTTTGCATTTCTATTTCATACAATCTGGCACGAAGCATTTTCCAACAATTATCACGGTTTTGAAATTGCGAACGTTGCGTCTGGCTTGATACGACAATACCGGTCGGAATATGCGTAATACGTACTGCCGAATCAGTTTTGTTAATATGCTGTCCGCCTGCTCCGCTTGCACGATAAGTATCTATGCGACAATCTGCCGGATTAATATCAATCTGAATATTGTCATCTACAACAGGATAAACCCCGATGGAAGCAAAACTTGTGTGCCTACGTGCCGCACTGTCAAACGGAGAAATACGTACCAAACGATGAACACCACTTTCGGATTTGAGCCAACCATATGCATTGTGTCCGCTTATTTTAATGGTTGCCGATTTGATTCCGGCAACATCTCCGGGAGTTTCTTCGATAATTTCGACCTTATAATTTTTATTTTCTGCCCAACGCGTATACATTCTGAGCAACATTTGCGCCCAATCCATCGCCTCCGTTCCGCCACTACCGGCGTGAACTTCCAAATAGGCATCATTACCGTCGACTTCTCCGGAAAGCAGTGCTTCTAATTCGGCATACTTAGCGTTTTCTCGCAAATCGGTGAGATTTTGCGACAATTCTTCAAGCATTGCTTCATCTTCGTTTTCTTCGGCAAAATCTTCCATTTCTTTGTAATCACGCAAACTGTCGGAAAAATCCTCATAACGTTGCAAATTCTGCTCCAAAATGTTTTTTTCGCTCATCAATTTTTGCGCTTTTTCCGGATTTTCCCATAAAGCAGAATCTGCGGTCAGTACAGCTAATTCTTCACGGCGTAATACGGCGTTATCATAGTCAAAGATACCTCCTGAGCAACGCAAGTGACTGCTCAATTTCCGTTATCAAATTATAAAAATCTGCACGCATTAATATTCGCCTCCCATTTGCAAACTGCCATTATCCTGCTCAGGTCCTACAACATCAGAATCGCCGTTACCGATAACCCGCTGCCGATTATAAAACTCAAAGTCAGGTTTTAAGGCCTCAATGATTACCGTTCTATCAGATGGCGATGACGGCTTACCGGTTTGAGGATTTACCCGTACCAATTTTATACCTGCCGGAATGCGGAAACTGGTGTTAGGAACATCTTTTAATGCTTCTTCCATAAAATCATAGAAAATAGGCAGTGCCGCTTGGGCTCCGGTTTCTGCTCGTCCCAAACTTTCAGGTTCATCAAATCCGACATAAACTCCGGCAACCAAGTCAGGAGAAAAGCCCACAAACCACGCATCTTTTGTTTCATTAGTGGTACCAGTTTTACCGGCAACGTGACGATGTAAGCCGTTAAGTCTGGCACCTGTACCACGCGTAGCAACTCCTTCCAAAATGGATGTCATTTGATAAGCCGAAAGCGGATCAACAACCTGTTCACGAATCACATGAAAATCTGGAGCACTTTGATTACTCCATCTATCCGCTGTGCATTCCGGACAAGGTGTTTGTTCGTGTTTATATATAGTACGTCCTTTGCGATCTTGAATACGTTCAATCATATAAGGTGGTACTTTTTTACCTCCGTTCACAATCACACAATAAGCACTTACCATATTAATCACACGAGTGTCTGCTGCTCCCAATGATGACGACAAGTATGGCGGAAGATGATCATTAACCCCTACTCTGCGCGCCATTTCGACCACTTTATCCATACCTATGTCTTGAGCTAAGCGAACAGTCATCAGATTTTTGGATAATTCAACACCGCGTCTTAAAGTCATCAAGCCGTAAAACTTCTTAGAAAAATTAACCGGCTTCCATTTAGGCATGCCTACACCCTGATCTAAAACAAACGGCGCATCTAAAATCAAATCGGTAGGAGAATAGCCTTGTTCAAGAGCTGTCAGATAAACAAACGGTTTAAAACTTGAACCTGTTTGTCGATACGCCTGTGTGGCTCGATTAAACTGAGATTTGGCAAACGAAAAACCACCAACCAATGCTAATACTTTACCGGTATGGGGATCCATTACAGCCATACCGCCTTCGACAATCGGTACCTGCCGTAATTGATAAATATTTTTATTTTTGGCATCTTCTTCGGCATATATAACATCGCCTTTATGCAGCACCTGTTCCACCGATGTCGGTATTGGTCCGATATTTTTATCTTTTTCCTTGAAACGCGCCCACTTCAAATCTTTAAGCAAAATCTGCCCTGTCGCACCGTCAAATGTTTCAATTTCAGCCTTATCTTTATTTACTTTAATAACAACGGATTTTTTCCAACTTTCATCAGCTCCGGACGGTAATTTTGTATTTTGCAAACTTTCCTTATAGTTTTCATCAATTGCAATTTTTGCCGTTGCTCCGCGCCATCCGTGACGGCGATCATAGGCTATAAGTCCGTTACGGAATGCTTTGGTAGCAATGCTCTGAATTTTCGGATCAACCGTGGTTCGAACAATCAATCCGCCCTGATACAATGCCTCGTCACCGAAGTTATTACTGATAGAACGACGCACTTCTTCGCTGTAATATTCAGTATCTTTCAAAAATCCGCTTTTACGTTCCACCACCTGCAGTGGCTTTTCTTTTGCTTCTGCAGCAATTTCTTCTGTAACGTATCCGTCTTCAAGCATTCTATCTATTACCCAATTACGACGTGCAATTGCCGCATCATAATGTGTTTTCGGATTATAATTATTCGGACCTTTCGGAAGTGCCGCCAAATAGGCGACTTCGTCAAGCGTCAATTCATCTAAAGCCTTACCGAAATAGTTCATCGCAGCGGCAGCAACACCATAGGCGCGGTTACCGAGATAGATTTCATTCAGATAAAGTTCCAAAACATGTTCTTTCGAAAATGCCTTATTAATACGACGAGCCAATATCGCTTCTTTAAGCTTACGTATGTACGAAAGTTCGGAACTGAGCAAAAAGTTTTTCGCCACTTGTTGAGTTATGGTTGATGCTCCGGCCGGACGCTTGCCAGACCCCATTTTACGCAAATTACCGAAAGCAGCACGGATAATACCTAAGTAATCAATACCGGAATGCTTGTAGAAATGCTTATCTTCCGCGGCGATAAAAGCATTTTTCACCAAATCAGGAATCTTTTCAATCGGTACAAACAAGCGTTTTTCCGCGGCATATTCCATCATCACCTGACCATCACCGGCAAACAAACGGGTGGTAACCGGCGGTTCATAATTCTCTAACTGATGATAATCGGGAATAGTAATATTTATTTTAGTTATCCCGTAAGTTATCACTACTATTAATATGACAAACAAAAACAGCGCCAAACTGGCCATGTAGGATAAGAATCTCAGCATTTAGTCTCTCAATATTTCACGTTAACTTTGCCTGTAATTTATTACAATCAAAAAAAATTGCAATAAAAATATCTCAATAGTTAGATGCTATTTCCGGATCCTGAAAATAGCGATCTATGGCTTTTGCTGCCGCCTGTGCCAACTTATTACGATATGCCGGTTGGCGTAAATTGGCTTCTTCGGTACGGTTCGACAAATAACCCATTTCCAATAAAACAGACGGAATATCCGGAGCTTTCAAAACCGCAAAGCCGGCAAACCGATGGGTATTTTTTACCAATTTAACATATTTTGCCATTTCACTTACCAAATAAGTGGCATATTTTGATGATTTGTTACGTGTATCAGTCTGCGATAAAGAAATAAGAATATCATTAACCTCCTTACTGTTACCGCCTAAATCAACACCTCCTATAATATCCGCCTTATTTTCTCGTTCTGCCAAAGCCGCCGCTTCTTTATCTGATGCAGTATCCGACAGGGTATAAACAGATAATCCTGTCGCACTGCGATTAATTGCACTATCGGCATGAATTGACATAAATAAATCCGCTTTATACTTTTGAGCAATTTTAATGCGCTGACGCAATGGAATAAAAATATCGGTATCACGAGTCAAATAAACAATATATCCTTTGCCGCGCAGGACTTTTTGCAATTCTTTTCCCATTGCCAAAGTAATATTTTTTTCATAGGTTTTGTGATAAGCGCCTATTGCTCCCGGATCTTTACCACCGTGCCCCGGATCTAAAACAACTATGCGCTTACGATTAATGCGTTTATTGGAATTACTTGCTTTTTCCGATGAAGAAGATTGCCACCATTGTTTTTTTTCGGGTTGGATAACTTTTTCCTCTTCGGGCATGAACATTTTATTGCTTGATAAAGCGTGTTGATTTCCAATTTGTGACTTAAACTCCGCTCCGGAACTCATTTTCATATCAACAACCAAACGCCATGGTTTTCCGTCTTGCGGCGGAATGGTAAATGCTTTGCTTACAACTGCCGGACGCGATAAATCCATCACTATACGCTTATCGTTGTTTTGCAATTTTCCGACACGTGTTCCGGCGATAATCTGATTATTTGCCTTTGTATATAATTTATCAATATTGGCATCAGCCAAATCGACAACAATACGTTGCGGCGAATCGAGCAGAAAAACACGATAGTCCGCTTTTTGATTCATATCGAAAACAACGCGTGCACCGTTTGGTTGATTACCGATACGCATATCATGCACAAACACAGAAGCATATACGTTTTTAATCATTAAAGCAAACATAAAAAAAGTGCATATCGCAATAATATGACCGATTTTTTTCAACTGTTTAAACATTAATATTCCGAATATCCAATCCACATTTCACTATTGCAGATTATAGTAATGACTTATTACCAATGAGTTAAAATCAAACATTTTTTTGCATTAGTAAAATTTATTGTTGTAATTTTATTTTTATTGTTTATGCTATGGTTGTTTATCGGTCGCATGATGTACTTCATGGAGAGAATAACAGACAACAAGAAAGGCTCTTGCGACATTATACGATAACAAAGAATTCGGGTAAAGATAATTCGGTGCAGATTGTTAAGAATAATTAAGAAGAATAAAAAAACAACAATCCCGCCGCAAATAAAGACCAATGCTCGCAGCTTGTTTGATATAGGTTTGCTTGAGCGGAAAATATGTGAGGCTTTTAATTGCCTTTTGGGCGTTTTTTAAATTATCCCTACCCGCTTGGAAACAAAACAGCTCGTCGCAAACGAGCCAACTATGGGGTTAATTATGACTAAAAGAATGTTAATTGATGACACGCAACCGGAAGAAACGCGCGTTGTTATTGTTGATGGTAATAAAGTAGAAGATGTTGAGTTTGAATCATCTGTCCGTAAACAAATTAAAGGTAATATTTATACGGCAAAAGTTATTAGAATAGAACCGTCTTTGCAGGCTGCTTTTGTAGATTACGGCGGTAATAAACACGGCTTTTTGGCTTTTAATGAAATTCATCCTGATTATTACAATGTTTCCGATGAAGTTTTGCAACAAGTGGAAGCCGAAGTTGATGAGATTATAAACAATAAAATTAAACATCTGAAAGAACGCGATGCCGAACGCGCTCGTTATAAAGCTGAGAAAGAAGCTAAAGAGGCTCAAAAACGTTTGGAAGCTCAACAAGCCCAAGAAATTGAAGAAGCGCAGTTAGAACCTCTGCAAAATGCTTTACCGGATAATGATGATTATCTTTGTGATCAATCTGAGGATGATAAGTCCGTTGAACAGGAAAATGAGCAGCCTAGTACGAATATACCAGATGCAGAAAATACTGAGAGCAACGAATCTGCAGAGGTTATATCGGCTGACGATGATGTTACGGAAATTGTCGGTGAAGAAAAGGTTGAAGATACCAATGATGAAGAAAATGATTCAATTGAAAAAGAACACAACGGTAGCTCTACTCGTAAGCATCGCCGTGCAACGCGTCGTCCGCGCGACAGAAAAAAAGCCTTGAAAACATTAGCTGATGACATCGGTTTAGATGACGAATTGTTAGCCGAAGATGTTGAAGTTGACGATGATGACGATGATGATGAAAATGACGGTACCGAATATAATTTTGAAACACAACGCAAACTTTTACGGGCACGTAAATTATTCCACAACAGCACCATTCAAGATGTTATAAAAGAAGGACAAACACTTTTGGTGCAAATTGTTAAAGAAGAACGTGGTAATAAGGGAGCGGCATGCACAACATATATTTCTCTTGCCGGACGTTATTGTGTTTTGATGCCTAATCGCATCAAGAGCGGCGGAGTTAGCAGAAAAATTACTAATTCCGGTGATCGCCGACGCTTAAAAGCTATCTTAAAAGAATTACCTCTCAATCAGGATATGTCACTTATTGTCCGCACGGCCGGTGAAGATAAGACCAAGGCAGACATTGTGCGTGATTACAATTACTTGATTCGCACATGGAATGCCATTCGTTACGGAGCACTGAAAAATAAAGCTCCTGCCATTATTTATGAAGAAGGAGATTTAATCAAGCGTGCTCTGCGCGATATGTATACCAAAGATATTTCCGAAGTAATTATCGACGGCGAATCGGCCTATCAAACAGCACGCAACTTCGTAAAAATTTTAGCACCGCATAATTTGAAAAACATTAAATGTCGTAAACCTACCGAAATTCCTGTTTTTCAACGCTTTCAAGTTGAAGCACAACTGGATAAGTTACATAACCCTATTGTACAGCTAGAATCCGGCGGATATTTAGTAATCAATCCGACAGAAGCACTGGTTTCAATTGATGTAAACTCCGGACGAGCCACAAAAGAAAAAGATATCGAAGAAACAGCCTTAAAAACTAACTTAGAAGCTGCTGATGAAATTGCGAAACAACTAAAAATGCGTGACTTAGCAGGACTGATTGTTGTCGATTTTATTGATATGTATGAGCCGCAGAACAACATAATGGTCGAACGCCGTATGAAAGAAGCCATGAAAGATGACAGAGCACGTATTCAAATTGCTAAGATGAGTATTTTCGGACTTTTGGAAATCTCGCGCCAAAGAATGCACTCTTCATTTATGGAAAGCAATTATGAAGTTTGTCCGCACTGCCATGGTCATGGTTTTACTCGCACAATAGAATCGGGGGCAACATTAATTTTGCGGGCTTTGGAGACAGAATGTGTCCGTAATCGCAATGTAAAAATTGTCGTTACGGTTCCGGACAGCATTGCCGCTTATTTATTAAACCAAAAACGTAAGCAGTTGATGGCTTTGGAAGATTTGTACGGTGACCATTTGGTTGTGGCCGGTGATACGACAATGTTTGAGGCTTCCGATTATAAAATATGTAAAGAAAAATTACCTTCCGTCAACGAAACATCTACAGATACGGCAACAACTTGTTACGAAGAAGAAAATGTAACTTACGACGAAGATGATGAAGAAAATCTTTCCGAAAACATTGATAAATCGGATGGTGACAATCAACGCGAGCGTTATCGTCGAAACGGACGCAATCGTCGTTTCCGCCGCTCGGATCGTCGCTCTGATGGCTATTATAATCAGCGCAAAACTGCCGAAACGTCTGAACCGGAGAAAAAATCATGGTGGCGACGTCTGCTAGGTTAAAATCTGCACTGAAAATTATATGGACGGGCTGTTTGACAGCCCTGTCTTTTATTAGTACATCATTGGCCGATGAGGGCTTGATACTTATATCGGATGCCGAGACAAACAACTATCTGTCTGATGTGGTTAGACCTCTGTATTCTGCAGCAGGCTTAAGCTTTAGCAGCAATCGTTTGTTTGTGGTTAGTGATAATACTCTCAATGCTTTTGTCAGCGACGGAAATTATATGTTTGTTCACAGCGAAACATTGTTGGCAGCCGATGACACCAATGAGCTTGCCGGTATTTTAGCACACGAAACCGGACATATTATGGGCGGTCATATCGTGCGACAAAAATTAAAGCTGGAAAAAATGCGTTATATTATGCTGGGTTCAATGATTGCCGCAGGGGCAACAGCTATTTCCACAGGTCGCGGAGATGCTGCAATGGCAGTCATTTTGGGCTCGCAAAGCTCAGCAATAAATCATATGCTACATCACCAAATTGAAGAAGAGCGTAATGCCGATGAAAGTGCTATAAAGTTATTGAATAAAACAAAGCAGTCGACAGAAGGGTTGCTGCGTTTTATGCAAAAAATCAAAAAACGTAATCAAATGAGTGGCATTTCGGAAACCGACTATTTCAGCAATCACCCTTTGACCAGTGAGCGAATCGAACATTTTATTAATGCCGGAAAACAAAACAAGTATAGTGCAAAATCGCCGTTAGATGCCCGTTTTGCTTTGGTACAAGCCAAACTATCTGGTTATTTGGAAGAATCTAATCGTGTATGGCGACGTTATCCGAATGAAAATGCCTCGTCCGCGGCAAAATATGCGCATAGTATTTTATATTTTCGCCAAGGGAATTTTACCAAAGCTCACCTCTTGGTTGATGATTTAATTAAACAACATCCTAAAAATCCATATTTTTATGAGCTAAAAGGACAATTTTTATTCGAAAACGGCAACGTCAAAGAAAGTATAAAAGCATACGAAAAAGCTCTCAGCTTATTACCGGAAACTCCGACGATACAGTTGAGTTTGGCTCATGCTTTATTGGAAAGTTCCGAATCTGCACCAACTGCAAAGCGAGCTGTTGAACTGTTGAAAAAGGCTCAAATCAAACAACCAACATCTCAGGGATGGCAACTTTTATCTCGCGCTTATGACATTTTAGGAGATAAAGCATCGTCACTTTATTCTGCTGCCGAATTCAGTTATGACATCGGCAATATTTATGCCGCGGATAAGCAATTAAAACAAGCTGAAAAATCGGCCAAAGACAAAGCTTTGAAACTTAAAATATCCGATCTCAAAACCCGTGTTGAAGAAGAATTGCAAGAGGCTGAATCTGTGTTCTAAAATCGTTGTGTTTATTCGAAGGTTGACAATCCCTTCGCACTGACGTATATAGAAACACGAAAGGTAATCGAAATGGCTGAAAATAAGAGAAGAACGGATTTTATCACCAGCGGTTTGGTCGCACAAAACCGTCGGGCGCATTTTGATTATGCCATAAATGAAACATTTGAAGCCGGACTGATATTGACCGGAACGGAAGTAAAATCTTTGCGTTTGGGACACGCTAATATTAATGAAGCCTACGGCATTATTGAAGGTGAAGAGTTATATATGAGCAATATGTTTATTGCCTCATATGATAATCAGGGCTATGCAAGTCACGCTGAGCGTCGCAATCGTAAGTTGTTGTTGCATCGGCGCGAAGTAATTAAAATAATCAATGCTTTGAACCGTAAAGGAGCAACGTTGATAGCCATAAAATTGTATTTTGATAAACGTGGTCGCGCTAAGTTAGAAATCGGCCTCGGGACAGGTAAAAAATTGTACGATAAGCGAGAAACGATGAAAGATCGCGATTGGAATCGGGAAAAAGCCAGAATTATGGCTCGATAAAATCTATAAGTGACGAATTTCTTTTTCTATCTTATGTAAGACGCTATGTTTGCTTTCTTCTACCTTTGATATTTCTTGATGATAATGGTTAACTACATGGTTCAGTTTATGCCAAAATCCGGATTCAATACTGACAATACTGCCCCACACCGCCATAACAAACATAATTATTGTTACAACGCTTTCGGCAATTTCCAAATTCTCTTTCATTTCATCTTTATTCTTTATCATGATATGTCATATATGATCTGAAATAAACCAATCAATCGACATAAAGTTTTAGTTCTGCATAAGTGCGTAATTTATTTTACTTTTGGTAATAAAATGGGATATGTTGAGGTAACAAGGGGAAAGATTATGCTGAAAAAATTTTTGCTTATTTTAGGTGTTTTAATGCTGATTATATCATGCGTTATTGCCGGAGGAGCTTATTACGCTTATCAACATCGCCAAGAGTTGACTCAAAAGGCTGTATGTTATGCTGTCAACAAATTAGGCAAAGGAATTATACCGCTACCGAATCTAAGCATAAACACTCAACAAACACCAACAGCAACTGCTGATACAAGTGCGGATAGCTCCGGTTTAGGCGAACTTGCCAGTCTTTTCGGCGGACAAAACGGAAATGCCGATTTAGGCAAAATGGCGCAAAAACTGATTTCTTCTTTTAGCGGGCAAGGTAATATTGAAACGTCACACAATTTAACCGGCAACGATATAAATGCTCGAGATAAAAAAGGACGTACTTTGCTTATGAACATCTGTCGTACCGATGCCTCTGCCAAAGTAGTCAAAATGGTGCTGCGTTATGGTGCGGACTTAAATGCCGTTGACAACAAAGGGCGTACGGCATTGATGTATGCGGTTGCACTTAACCAAAATCCGGAAGTTATCGCACTAATGGTATCTGCCGGAGCAAGTAAAAAAGTACGTGATTATGAAGGTCATTCGGTTTATGATTATGTTACCAATGACGAAGTTCGTGCGGCACTAAAACGCTGATAAAAAGTACTGAAACTATATCAAAAGTCATATATCTTTCTTGATATTGCACAGATGCTTAAAATCGGTTAGAATAAAGTTACAATAGGTTTGATAATTTTATAAGGAGACTATCCATGATTAATACAAAACAAATGCAATCCGGTCGTTCGATGATTGAAATGCTGGGCGTTTTGGCCATTATCGGTGTCTTGTCGGTAGGTGGTATTGCCGGTTATTCGAAGGCTATGATGAAATTTAAAGTTAATAAAACAGTAGATGAAGTTACGCAAATTGCTACTAATATCCGCACGCTTTTTGGCGGACAGCGTAGTTATGAAGCCTTGACGAATGACGTTATTAATAAAGGTCATTTAATTCCTGATGAAATGGAGGTAAGATCCGGCACCGGAGAAAATGTGAGCATTACTTATGAAAATGCTTGGGCGGAAGCAGTAAAAATTGCTCCGGCAAACAAAGTTAAAACCGGCGATAAAAAAGGCTTTATCGTTTCGTTTGCAGGTATTCCGACTGAGGCTTGTTTGGAACTGGCTGTTATGGATTGGGGTTCTTCCTCCGGTTCCGGTTTAGTTGCTTTCGGCGTAGGTGATGATATTACTGATATCGGTGATGCTGAAGCTCCGGCCGGTACAACGGCAACATCTGTTAAGAATGTTATTACATCAGATTGTGCAATTCATACAGGTACGGCAACTACGGTTTCTGATAATTTCGTTTGCGCTAATGCGGCAGATAAAAATGCTCGCGTGCCGATGAATCCGGCTCAAGCAGCAGAATTATGCTCTGCTAATACTGAGACCGGTACAGTAAATATGCACTGGAAGTTTTACTAATCATCTTATTAATTTTCTTTCTTTTCAAAAAGCGTCGGTTCGTGTGTTCCGGCGTTTTTTTAATAATAAAAATGTTTTTCTTCGTGTAGTTGAACGGTAAAAGCTTACCATAATACTTTTAACCACAAGTCACCTTCGGATAACCCATAAATTGGACCGGAAATATATCGAACACTGCGGACATTTCAAAATTCGTATAGGGGATTCTTAACATACTTTGCTCCTCAGAATGACATTTACTCTGTCATCAATCCAGTTAAAAAAGTTATGCACAAAAGGCTTTAGATTTAGCATTTAAGCAAGTAATAAACTTACGCATAACAGCGGT
>CADBMG010000023.1 GCA_902795745.1 uncultured Pseudomonadota bacterium | reverse complement strand
TTCCAATATTTCCATTCGGTTTTTCAATATGGAAATGTATGTGGAAAAATATTCTGTTGATAGTCTGGGTACTTTTAATCACATAACGTTTTCTACTTATTTTCGTTTATTCATCGGAAAAATTTTCTCCCAATACAGCAAGATATTGTATTTAGACTGCGATTTGGTTGTCAATAAAGATATTGCGGAACTTTTTAATATTGATATTGGAAAATATCCGGTCGCGGCGGCAAAAGATACCATTGTTTGCAATAGTTTAACTTGCCCGGGATTTGATGAAAAAGTATGGAATGATTTTAAAAAATATATGAATGATAGTTCCGGTTTTAGCGATGTAACAAACTATTTTAATTCCGGCGTGATGCTTATAAACATTGCTAAATATAATGAAGTGAAATTAGAGTATTTACTTGATGTAGCCAAGAAAAACAGCCGTTATTTTCTTGATCAGAATGTGATGAATGCGGTGTTTGAAAATAATTATTATCTACTGCCTCCTACGTGGAATCTTCAATGGCATGTCGGATTTTTGGTTAAAGATTTTAGGCAAAGATTGTTACCCGAATTACTGGATTTATACGAGAACAGTGAAGTAATGCCAAATATTATTCACTATACTTCACATATAAAACCATGGAACAATCCGCATCATATATTTGCAGATATATGGTGGAAATATGCTCGTAAAACTCCTTTTTATGAAACTTTTGTGAGCGATTTATGCAAATATAATCTGATTACAACAGAAAAACACGGCGAAATATTAGGAACCGCAGATCTGAAAAATATTATGGATTTCAATAAGCATAAAATGCGATATATAAGATATAGCATATTATCCGTAATTACTTTCGGAAAATATCGAAAAACTTATGAGCAAAAGAAACAAAAGATGAAAAAACACTTGGAAGAAGTAAAACATCTCATAAAAAAAGCTTAATCGTAACAGTTTTAATTCAAGGATAAATGAGGCGGTTATTTTGCCATCAATACTAAAAATCTGCAATTAATAATTGTTTAATAACTTTTTTGTATAATCCGACTCGAAGATATAGCCAAATGGCTATTAAAGAGAGGGAATATGAAAAAAACATTGGTTGCAGTAATGGCTTTGTTGTGCTCTTCTTGCCAATTAGAAGGCGACAATTATGCTACTTTGAGCGATATGTTAAATACTCAGCCACAGGCTGAGCAAGCGCAATATCAGGTTGTTGAACAACAGCCGCAGATAGGCAAAATATCTGATCCGGTTGTAGCCTCGGGTACGCGTTATTCTTCCGATTACGAACGCTATCGTCAAAATATTGTGGTTAAAGCCGCCGGACCTAATTACGTGGTTTATGAATACACGGATGTCCGCGTTGACGAAGTTGCTTCACTTGCTTCGGCCTATTGTTTTGAAACAACCGGCTATTTAAAGGCATATTTGCGCGATATTTATATGTATCGCAACCATAAAAGACGCGCTACTTTTGACTGCGTTGACCTTGCATCGCAATAAGTTTATCCCTATATAATCAGGTAGGGAGAAAATAAAAATGAATAAAGACTTGTATCAGGTTTTAGGGGTGAGTAAAACCGCGACAGAGGCTGAAATAAAATCGGCTTATCGTAAGTTGGCACGTAAGTATCATCCGGATTTGAATAAAAATGATGCTCAGGCAGCAGAAAAATTTAAAGAAGTTTCTAACGCTTATGATATTATAGGTAATACGGAGAAGCGAAAGAAATATGATAATAATGAGATAGATTCTGAAGGAAAGCCAACCGGATTCGGTGCCGGATTCGGCGGCGACTACGGTGCATATACGGGAAATCCGTTTACCGGCGGATTTAGAGCATCAGGATCAAATTTCGGCGGAGCTGAGAGTTTTGATTTTTCATCAATTTTTGATGAAGGATTTTTTTCGCAATTTACCGGAGGAGGTCGTTCTTCCCGTACTCAGCGTAGTGCGCGCAAAGGGCAAGATATTTCATATAATATGCGCATCAGCTTTTTAGATGCAGCCAAAGGAGTGGAAAAACAAGTCAATTTAGGGGGCAAAAGCGTCAACGTAAAGGTGCCGGCCGGTATGCAAAACGGACAAACAATGCGTTTGAAAG
>CADBMG010000022.1 GCA_902795745.1 uncultured Pseudomonadota bacterium | reverse complement strand
GACCAATTAGATCAGTTATTGCACCCAATGCTTGATCCTAAAGCCAATAAAAAAGTTATTGCTACCGGTTTACCGGCATCTCCTGGTGCTGCTGTCGGTCGCGCTGTTTTCTGTGCGGAAGATGCTGAAGCTTGGGCTGCTAAAGGTGAAAAAGTTATCTTAATCCGTAACGAAACTTCTCCGGAAGATATTGGTGGTATGCACGCATCTCAGGGTGTTATTACAGCTCGTGGCGGTATGACATCGCACGCTGCTGTTGTTGCCCGCGGTATGGGTACTCCTTGCGTTTCTGGCTCAACAGATATTACAATTGATTATGCTTCTAAAACAATGTCAACCAAATCTGGTTCGGTTATTAAAGAAGGCGATTGGGTATCTCTTGATGGTGGAAAAGGTCAAATCATTGAAGGAGCTGTACCTACTGTTAAGGCTGACACAAACTCCGGTAACTTCGGTACATTCATGAGCTGGGTTGATGCGATTCGCACCATGCATGTTCGCGCTAATGCCGAAACCCCTGCTGATGCTAAACAAGCACTGGAATTCGGTGCTGAGGGCATTGGTTTGGCACGCACAGAACATATGTTCTTTGATGCTAAACGTATTTCTGATATGCGTACAATGATTTTGTCTGATGATGAAGCAGGTCGCCGTGAGGCTTTGTCTCGTTTGTTGCCTTATCAAAAAGAAGACTTCAAAGAATTGTATCGTACAATGAATGGTTTTCCTGTTGTAATTCGTTTACTTGATCCGCCTCTTCATGAATTTTTACCGCATACTGATGCTGAAATGCAAGAATTGGCTGATAAAATGGGTAAAACCTTGACCGAAGTTAAGACTCGTTCAAATGCTTTGCATGAAATGAACCCGATGCTTGGTCACCGTGGTTGCCGTTTGGCCGTGACATATCCGGAAATTTGCGAAATGCAAACCAGTGCAATTCTTGAAGCAGCAATGGAATGCCGTGATGAGGGCGTGAAGGTAACGCCGGAAATCGAAGTTCCGTTGATCGGTTCAAAGAAAGAATTGGATATTGTTAAGAATATTATTGATACCACTGCTCAAAAGATTTTTGCTGAAAAAGGCAAAAGCATTGAGTACGAAGTTGGTACAATGATTGAATTACCACGTGCCGCTTTAATGGCTGAAGAAATTGCCGCATCAGCAGCATTCTTCGGCTTCGGTACCAACGACTTGACGCAAACAACATTAGGCATGAGCCGTGACGATACAGGTGCTATTTTGGACTGCTACCGTTCAAAAGGTATTTACGTTGCCGATCCGTTTGCATCAATTGATGTTGATGGTGTTGGTAAACTCGTTCGTCGCGCTTGCGAATACGGTCGTCAAACCAATCCGGAATTACTCTTAGGTGTATGCGGTGAACATGGTGGCGATCCGAAATCAATAGAGTTCTTCCAACAATGCGGTTTGGATTATGTTTCTTGCTCACCATTCCGTGTACCGGTAGCACGCTTGGCAGCAGCACAGGCCGCTGTTAAGTTCGGTAAAACTCAAAAAGAGCATAAGATCAATAAAGCCGCTTAATAGATTAACCATTAAGCGTATATAAAAAACTTAACCGAAGGGATTTTTCTGATGTACATTTTCGTACAAAAGAAAAATCCCTCTCTTTTTGCTCATAAAATTTTATTGACAACTTTGTCTTTATCCTTTAGATTTTTGCCAAAATCTTATTATTAATTAAAATTATAAAGTTATGAATATTATTAAAAAATTAAGCTTTCTTTGGAAAGCATGGCGGAATACTTTATCAATAGAAGAGTTTTCCTTTTTGGTTGGCTTAGCTGACAATTCGTTTACTTCACCTAACGATGCTAAAGATGCAAGATTTGCGCAAAAAGTATTGAAATTGCGTTTCAAGTACGATTTAGCCACAAGCGAAGCTGATATCGTCGTACAAAGCAATGATTCTGTACGTGATTTGTGGTTGAAAACATTGCATTTGTCAAAGAAATCATTAACTGAAACAGAAACAGAAATGTTAGTGCGAAGAATGCCGTGGCACTCATTCAGAAGGTTTCCCGTTGCTCTTGATGACTACTACATTTCGATACTGTTTGCCGAGCGTAATCCGTTAAAAATCGTAGCATATTGTCGTGATTTTGCGTTGCCGGAAAATTTTGAGTTAGAACTCATTAAGCACTGCAATGAAAGCCTATTTAAAACTGATGCTAAAATGACCTATCATCGTTTCAGTTCGCAAATAAACGATTGGATTGAGGCTTTGTGTTCTTACATTGATGGTGCTGTTAAGGAGAGCAAATTATTCACAGAATCGGTGCAAAAAGAGCTGCTTGACCTTCGCAATCCCCTTATCACAAAAAAGCTGATTGAACGTTGTAACATGGAGAAAAATATCCTTCAAGAAAAAACTATGATGTCTTTGATTAATCAGGAAAATGAAAATGCATTGCGTTTGCTTTTAGCTAAAAGTTATTTACCTGATTATCAACATCTGCGTATATATTTCAACAATAGGTACAAACATTTGATTCCACAGAAGGAAATAGCTGATTGTCGTAAGGAATTGTATGATACCGAAATGGCAAAAAAAGTATTGTTGGGAGCATTTTCCATGCTGCCGCGAGAACATCTTATAGATCTCAAACGTATTGAAACTCCGACGGAATACCTGGATGAATACGAGGAACTTTTCATCAAGCCCCTACTGAGACGAAGCATTAGTCCGGCTTTTGGAGCAGAAATTGCGTATCACTTTCCGCATTTAGCCAAAGAGGTAAAAAAAGCCGTTATTCGCTATACCGACGCTTGCAATGAAACTTTTGCTAAAAAATAAGCCTTTGGTGTACAGAATACTGAAAAATCCGTTACTGCAAAGTAACGGATTTTTTTATTCCTGCGTTATAAAATCTATACGCTTTTTCTTAGCATTATAAGTCATTGCCAATTTACCTTTTCGTAACTGCTCAGCATATTGTCCAAATACCTCATAGCGCCAACCTTGCATAGTAAGAGTTTTTTCCGGTAAATTAAGAATTATATAACGTAAATCTTCATCATCGGCGATCAGACGGGCTGAAACCCCACACTCCCCGCTCTTTATCTTCAAAAGCACTTTTAAAATTTCCATAAGACTTTGTTCATGATTAGGCACACTTACTTTTGCATCTTTGCGATCTTTCTTACATATATCCGTAGGCATAGGATTTTGTGCCGCCTCATTTAGGGCTTTAATAATTTCTTCCCCCATTCTACCTTTGGCAATGTCTGAACGCATATTACGCACAGCAATCAATTCATCAACAGTTTTAGGGTGCGCACTGGCAATGTTTAATAACATTTCATCCTTCATAATTGCCGAACGAGGAATATTATATTTCTGTGCACGCTTTTCTCTCCAGGCTGCCAAATATTTCAGTGCTGCTAAATATTGCGGAGAATGTGAAGTATGGCGAATGCGCATCCAACATTCATCCGGATTGCATTCATACAAATCCTCGCCACAAAGAGTTGCTGTTTCTTCTTTAATCCAATCCAAGCGCTGATGTTCCTGTAAATATCTTTGCAAATACTTGTAACAATCTACCAAATATGTTACATCTCCCAGAGCATATTCCAACTGATCCTCTTCCAGCGGACGCTTACTCCAATCTGTTAAACGACATGATTTATCAATATCACATCCCGTAATTGCCCGCACTAAATTGCCATAACCTATATGTTCGGCAAAACCACAAACTTCGGCAGCAATTTGCGTATCAAAAACATTTTGAGGAACCTTGCCGGTCAAATTGTAAAATATCTCGATATCCTGCCTTCCTGAGTGAAAAACTTTAACTATATCCGGATTTTGCAAAATATCAAAAAACGGCGACAAATCTACTTTAGCCAGAGGATCAATAATTGCCGCATCGCCATCATATCCAACTTGTAATAAACACAAAAGAGGATAATACGAATGTTCTCGTATAAACTCAGAATCTACCGTAATAAACGATTGCTTTTTCAATATTTCACAAAAAGCACACAAATCTTCATCTGTATTTATCAACTTCATAATATATTCTCCAATTGCTCTAATTTTATGCGCTATTGCTTAACATTTTTTTAATTTACCATTGATTTTCAGGCAAAATAGAGCTAGAACTAACGAAGTTAGAATTGATACAATGTAAAAACGAGGAAAATATGAACGAATATCGCACCCACACTTGCGGCGAGCTGAGAGCTGATAATATCGGTTCAACGGTCAAATTAGCCGGATGGATACACCGTAAACGTAATTTGGGCAATTTATGCTTTGTCGATTTACGTGACCACTATGGTATAACTCAATGTGTTTTTGACAGCTCTTCCGATTTGTTTGATACAATCCAAAATACACGTGTGGAAAGTGTTATAGGAATTGAGGGTGTTGTCGTTGCGCGTGAAAGTGTTAACAAAAATATGCCAACAGGCGATGTAGAAATAAAAGTTTCTGCCCTAACTATTTATTCTGAGGCTGATGTACTGCCAATTCAGGTTTTCGGAGAAGGAAACGAACCAGAGGAGTTACGTTTGAAGTATCGCTTCTTGGATTTGCGCCGTGAACGCATTCATAACAATATTATGCTACGTTCCAAAGTTATTGCCGAAATGCGTAAATTGATGGTTGAACAGGGATTTACCGAATATCAAACTCCGATTTTAACAGCATCTTCTCCGGAAGGGGCCAGAGACTTTTTGGTTCCGTCACGCATTAATCCGGGAAAGTTCTATGCCTTACCGCAGGCTCCGCAGCAGTTTAAACAGCTCTTGATGGTATCCGGATTTGATCGCTATTTTCAAATAGCCCCATGTTTTCGCGATGAAGATCCGCGTGCTGACCGCAGTCCGGGTGAATTTTATCAACTAGATATGGAAATGTCGTTTGTCACTCAAGAAGATGTATTTGCCGTAATGGAAAAAACCATGGGAACGATTTTTAAAAAATTTGCTAACGGCAAAACTGTTGATGAAGCACCTTTTATTCGCATTCCTTTCCGTGAAGCAATGCTCAAATACGGTAGTGATAAACCGGATTTGCGCAATCCTTTAACCATTGACGATGCAACGGATTTTTTCAATAATTCCGGCTTTAGTGTTTATGATGAAAAAGCTAAAAACGGCGAACAGATTCGTGCTATCCGCTTACCGAATGCCGGTAATAAGCCTCGTTCATTCTTTGATAAGTTTGATGCATTTGCCAAAGAAGAAGGATTCGGCGGCATGGCTTATGTTGCATTTGCTGACGGCACAGTTAAAGGAATCGCTAAATTTTTCAATGAAGAAAAATTGAGAGAATTAAAAAATAAATTCGCCATGGATGAAGGTGATGCAATTATCTTTATGGGCGGCAAAAAAATCAACAAGTTTGCCGGTATTGTGCGCAACAAACTCGGCGAAGCACTAGATTTATTTGATAAAAATGCGTTCAAGCTCTGCTGGGTGGTAGATTTTCCGTTCTATGAAGAAAATGAAGAGACAGGAGCTATTGAATTTTCGCACAATCCATTTTCGATGCCGCAAGGAGGCTTAGAGGCCTTAAATAACAAGCATCCGCTTGAAATATTGGCTTATCAATATGATATGGTCTGCAACGGTGTTGAATTAGCATCAGGCGCAGTACGAAATCACTTGCCTGAAATTATGTACAAAGCATTTGAAATTGCGGGCTATGATCACAGTATAGTTGATAACAAATTCGGTGGCATGATAAATGCATTTAAATATGGAGCTCCTCCTCACGCCGGATGTGCTCCGGGAATTGATCGAACGGTAATGTTGCTTTTAGATGAGCCAATTATCCGAGATGTTATTTTGTTCCCACTGAACGGCAAAGCACAAGATTTGATGATGCAAGCTCCGAACACTGTAACGGAAGAGCAACTTAAAGAATTGCATATTGCAATTGATTTGCCTAAAGAATAATATTCGAATTATAGGCACCGTAAGATTATTCCACTTTTGGGGATTAAGATGTATGGGGACATCATATTCCTATAATAAAGCCTAACTTTCGCAATCATTAGTGCAGATAATAATCCGCACACAAAATGCGATAAAAACACTCTGGCAATTCCGTTAACTATCAGACTATAACGTAAAAAGAAAGAGATTGCCACGCCGCTAGGCTTTTCGCAATGATATAAATAACAGCCTCTGCAACTTAAAAACCAGAATATATCTAACTATATTATTATTATTTTGAATCGTTATGACGCCAAACTCGGCAGAAAACTTTTAACATTCTGATTATAATAATCCTCGGCCCAAGCACGCATAGAATCAAGCACAGGCTTCAAATTATAACCTATGTTGGTAAGCGTATATTCTACCCGCGGAGGAATCTGAGCATAAACAGTTCTAATCAAAATTCCTTTTTCTTCGAGCGCACGCAAATTTGAAGTCAGAACTTTTTGGGTAATATTTCCAAGCTCTTTTTTCAATTCTCCGAAACGTTTTGTACCGTTCATAAGTTCTTGAATAATCATAACTTTCCATTGATCGCCCATCGTTTTGAGCGCCATTTCTACCAAGTTCTGAGGCATTTCAATCATTTGTTAATCTCCTTAAAACATATCACTTTTAGCACAATATCACAATCCTTGCAATATAAAAATAGCTTTTAACACTATTTTTATTGTAAAGAATTTATCAAAATCATTCTTGACGTTTGAGTTAATATAGTATAGATTGAGCGCAGTTTATCAATTGAGGAAAGAAAATGAACGCATTTTATACATATTCCATACAAATTATTATCCCTTAGGGGATAGCGGTTCATTTTATATTAACAAATCAATAACTTATTTAATCAAATTAATTAATTTAATTAGGATAAAAATATGACAAAATACTACGCCGAAGTAAAAGCTAAGCCTGATTTTGTGGCTTTGGAAAAAGAAGTTTTGAAATTTTGGGAAGAAGATAAAACATTTGCAAAATCAGTACATAACCGCGATAATGCTGCAGAATTTGTATTTTATGACGGACCGCCGTTCGCCAACGGTACTCCCCACTATGGACACATCATGGTAAGTTATGTTAAAGACGTAGTTGCTCGTTTTCAAACCATGAACGGTAAGAAGGTAGAACGTCGTCTTGGTTGGGACTGCCATGGATTACCGGCAGAAATGTCGGCAGAAAAGCAACTCGGAGTTTCCGGTCGCAAACAAATTGAAGCTTACGGAGTAGAAAAATTTAATAACTTCTGCCGTACCGATGTTCTGAAATATTCCGGCATTTGGGTTGATATGTTTAAACGCATCGGTCGTTGGGTTGATTTTGAACACGATTATAAAACAATGAATCTGCCTTTTATGGAGTCGGTTATCCATAACTTCAAAGAACTATACGATAAAGGATTAGTATACGAAGATTATAGAGTATTGCCTTATTCTTGGGCGGCAGAAACTCCGCTTTCCAACTTTGAAGTGAACTTAGGTTATCGCGATAAAACCGACAATGCCATAACAGTAATGTTTACTCTGGAAAACGGGCAAAAGATTTTGGTTTGGACAACCACTCCTTGGACACTGCCATCTAATCTTATGCTCGCCGTAGGAAAAGATATTGATTACGCCGTTATGGAAGAAAACGGTCAACAATACATTATAGCAAAAGCTCGCTTGGGAAGTTATAAAAAACAATTGGAACATGCAACGCAAGTTGGAGAAATAAAAGGTGCAGACTTGCTCGGATTAAGTTATAAACCGATGTTTCCTTATTTTACAAATCTGAAAGAAAAAGGAGCATTTAAGGTGCTTTCCGGCGATTTTGTATCCACAGAAGACGGAACAGGTGTTGTCCATATTGCACCTGGCTTCGGTCAAGATGACTTTGATGTTTGCCGTGCTTACGATGAAAATTTTCCGGTTGTTTGTCCGGTAGATGAAGCCGGTAAATTTACACTTGAAGTTCCGGACTACGCAGGACAACAGGTATTTGATACTAATGAACCAATCATGCAATGGTTGAAAACAAACGGTCTTTTGGTTAAAAAAGAGCAATATACACACACTTACCCTTATTGCTGGCGCACGGATACTCCGTTGATCTATAAAGCAATGAGTTCTTGGTTTGTAAAAGTTACCGATTTTCGCGACGAAATGGTTGCTAACAATCAACAAATAAACTGGATTCCTTCCCACATAAAAGATGGTAGATTCGGTAAGTGGTTGGAAGGTGCCAGAGACTGGTCTATTTCCCGAAATCGATTCTGGGGTACACCAATTCCGGTATGGAAATCGGATAATCCACAATTTCCAAGAATTGACGTTTTCGGCTCAGTAGATGAGATTAAAGAAAAAACAGGCATTGTCGTTGATAATTTGCATAAGCCTTACATTGACGATGTTGTTTACCCTAATCCTGATGATCCGAGCGGTAAAACAATGATGCATCGCGTCAGTGATGTATTTGACTGCTGGTTTGAATCCGGCTCCATGCCTTACGGACAAATCCATTATCCATTTGACAATAAAGAATGGTTTGAAAATCATTTTCCGGCTGATTTTATTGTTGAAGCGATTGACCAAACTCGCGGCTGGTTCTACACTCTTACTGTTTTATCTACGGCCTTACACCACCGTCCGGCATTTAAAAATTGCATTTGTACCGGCTTATTAATGGCAGAAGGGGGACAAAAACTTTCCAAGCGATTGAAAAATTATCCGGACCCGAATGATATTTTGGATACAATAGGCTCGGAAGCATTGCGTTGGTTTCTAGTTTCTTCTCCTGTTTTAAAAGGAGGCAATGTTGCCGTGGATAAAGAAGGTAAAGAAATTGCCAAGGCCGCACGTTCAGCATTAATCCCGCTATGGAATGCATTTTATTTCTTTACACTTTACGCTAATGCCGAAAATTATCAGGCTAAAGAAATATCATCTTCAAATGAAGCAATGGATAATTATATTTTATCAAAAATCAAGATGTTATCACAAAAAGTTAAACAATCATTTGAAATATATGATATTGCCGAAGCCTGTAATCAAACAACGGCATTTATGGAAATTTTAAACAACTGGTATATTCGCCGTACACGTGATCGCTTTTGGATTGGTGATACTCAGGCATTTGATACCTTATATACCGTCCTTGTCAATGTGGCTAAAGTTACGGCTCCTCTGATGCCATTTGTCAGTGAATATGTATACAAGATTTTAACTAATCAGGAATCGGTACATTTATGCGATTATCCAGACCTCAAAGAAATTAAAACCGATGAAAAATTAATGGCCGATATGGATTTTGTGCAAGATTTGTGCTCAACCGGTAAAAATCTGCGTGAAGAGAAAAACTTGCGTAACCGTTTACCATTAAAAGCCTTGACGATTATTGGCGCAAAATTATCGCCGCAATATCAAGAAATTATTAAAGATGAATTAAATGTAAAAGAAGTACGCTTTGATGATAATCTGGCCAATTACGCAACTAAGAACGTATATTTATATACCCCTCTTTTAGGTAAAACGTTAGGTAAAGATATGGGAGCTGTTATGGCCGCTTATAAACAGGGACAATGGGAACTTAACACTGACGGAACCCTTTCAATCGGCGGAAAAATTCTAACTGATGATTTATTTGAAGTTCGTTTGGATATGAAAGAAGGCGTTGCTGGTCGTGCTTTCGATAATAACAAGGCTGTTTTGACGCTTGACACAAACGTTACCGCCGAACTGAATCGTGAAGGTATGGCTCGTGACTTTGTTCGCATGGTACAAACATTGCGCAAAGATAAAGACTTCAATATTTCTGACCGCATTGAATTATATTATTCAACGGCAGATTCAGAGCTGACAAAAGCTTTGGTTGAAAATGAACAATATATTGCAGAACAGGTTTTAGCAATTAAAGTTTTGCCAAACTGCAATAACGGAACAACCGGAGAAATTGAAGGCATTGAAATTATATATGATGCCAAAGTAGCAGCTTAGTTTTTACCCATTACTATAACAAGCGAGAGGGTATCCCTCGCTTGTTATATTGTGTAATGTTTATAATTTTGCAAAGATTTACTATCCCCCATATACTGTTATTGTATTAAATTAGTCAAATGCCCGGACCACCTTCCGTATCCTTCCTTATAGGTCATATCAAAAAATTCTTTTAAATACGGTGAGCCCCATCATTATTTAAAAATTTTTCCAACCTAGCCAAAGAACGTTCCTTAAATATATAATCATTATATTCCGGTACATTTAACTTTTTTAGCTCAGATAAGCTTTTATTTGCATTTTTAATATTATTATTTTCCAAAGCACTAATAAATTCTTCTACTAATGGACGTTGTTGTTCATCGAATAATTTGGCATCTTTATACTTTTTTACTCCATCATCATTTATTGTTTTCTCCTTTGTAGGTACATAAAATTAAAACCACCCGTTTGGTGGTCTGGAGAGTTGAACAATCACATCTAGTTAAATGATCCTTCTAGCCTTTCGGATTGCCTCGGACAAAGGACAACAATCTTTGGACATCCGCTAAAAGCTCCCAGACCATTGAGAAACAAATGATCTGGGATATTTACTATCGGCAATAAAAATTACCAGATAGCCTTTACGGCAAAAATCCCATTTGCCGAACTAGATAAGAGCTGTTCAAGGCTCCAACCCACTTTTTAGGGTCTAAATGCTCGTATTACGTACATCTGGAGCAAATTTAGCATAAAAAATGACAAAAATCAACTAAAAATTTTCCACCTGATATTATGTTATCAATATGTAATAATTTGTAACATAATGTTAAAAGCAATTAAGTATAAAATATGCTATATATATGGCAGTTTTGAACGAAAAAAGGATTTTTTATGACTAAAACGCTTAAAGTTGCCGTAATTGGTGCCGGAATGATGGGTAAAAACCACATCAAGACCTATAAAAATATGCCGGGAGTTGAACTGGTTGGAGTTTATGATGTATTTGCCGAAGCGGCTAAAAGTGCGGCAGAAACATTTGGAATTAAAGCATTTTCATCTATGGAAGAAGTGGTTAGAAAAGTTGATGCCGTCAGCGTGGTAACAACATCGGTAACGCATGCCGACGTCGGTGAATTTTTTATGAATCACGGCATTCACTGTATGATGGAAAAACCTCTTGCCACCACTGAAGAAGGTTGTATGCGCCTGATTAACGCCGCTAAAAAGAATAATGTAGTTTTAATGGTAGGTCATATTGAACGCTTTAATCCTGCTGTTGAGCAAATGGGCAAATTACTTTCCGATACCAGCAAGATTCGTTCTTTAACCGCGCAACGTATGTCTGCGGCCAGTGGACGCATTACTGACGTTGATGTGGCAATGGATTTAATGATTCACGATGTAGAAGTTATTCAGTCATTGGTAAAGTCTCCGGTAATAAATGTTCAAGCAGCATCGGTCAAAACTAAAGAAAGCCCAGAAGGAAAAGATTACATTTCCGCACTGTTGGAATTTGCTAACGGTGCAACTGCCAATATTACCGCGAGTCGCATCACTCAGTCACGTGTACGTACTCTGACTGTTACCACCGACACAAACTACATTGATTTGGACTTTATCAACCAAAGTATTAATGTTCATACCCAAGGACGCATGCCATATGTTAATCAGGAAGAAATTCCGGAGTGGATGAACTACGGATTAAAGGGTAGTGTAGAACAGTTGTTTATTCCAACCAATCAGCCTCTACAAGCAGAATTGATGCATTTTGTGAAGTGTGTTAACGGAGAAGCGACTCCGCGCGTTAACGGCGAGCAAGCACTGGACGCCTTACGTGTAATTTGGGAAATTGAAGAAAAACTCGGTTTTGCTACGCAAAAAAATGAAACAAAAAATAAAAGTGCTAAAGTAGCTTAAAAAAATAAGATCTAAAAACAAAAAGCCCGCCGAATCTGTAATTCAGCGGGGTTTTTGTTACTTATGCCACTTTTGGCGGATTGCCTCCACCTCCAGATCGTGCAGATATTCACCGAACATACGCCCTCGATTAGGCTTATGGATGAGACCTGTGACGACCCATTCGTTATTCACCTTTTCACAGGTGACCTCAACCTGATCAGTTTCACGGAGGTTATCAAGCGTCTCCAGCAAGTGCATTTCCGCTCCATGGAGCGGTACTTCGAACGTTGTAATGCCACCCATTTGAAAATCCACGCCTATCATGACTGATGAACGGATATCAACAGTGAATTCCTTCCGCTCAGGTCCATGAAGTCTGGACTCTCTCGTTACTTCGCCATAAGAAATGACTTTCGGGTTTGTTGTTTCCATAATTTTTTGTTTTAATTAATAAATATTGATAATTAACTCACACACTGGATTATAGACAATTATACAAATATTGTCAAGATTTTTTCTAACATTATATAAAATTTAAATTAACTATAAACTTCTGCAATAAGCTAGTTTTCAGCTTTAAGCATAATTTCCGGAGCCTCGATTCCCAACAAATCTAACATCAACTTCAAAACATCTCTCGTCAATTTAGCCAAACGCAAACGTGACGCCGATAACTTTGGATTTTCCACATTCATAATCGGACAAGCATTATAAAATGTACTGAAAATTTGCGCCAAAGTATAGGTATAATCAGCAATAATGCTTGGCTCTTTTTCTGAATGTGCACGCATCACAACATTGTGTACTTGCGCTAATTTTAGAGCTAAAACTCTCTCCTCCGGAGCTTCCAATACAACATTTCCTTCTTGCATAGTATTATTTGCAGCTTTACGTAACACAGAATTAATTCTTGCCACTGCATATTGAATATATGGACCGGTCTTGCCTTCAAATTTTGCAAAATCATCAAGTTCAAAAACGTAACCGGAAGCAATGGTATTTTTCAAGTCTTGGAATTTAATGGCGGCAACGGCTATTTGTGAAACCAATTTTTCAATTTCTCGCTCCCCATAACCTTCAACTTCATTTGCTTTAGGTAATGATTTGCGAACTTTGTCTTTTGACATTTTAATCAGAGTTTCCAGATTCATTACTCCACCATCACGAGTTTTGAACGGTTTACCATCTGCGCCGTTAACTGTACCGAAAACTATGTGTTGCAACTTTACGTTTGGAGCAATACCCAACTTTTCCGTTCCTTCAAAAACCTGCTCAAAATGCAAAGCTTGTCTACTGTCGGTAAAATAAACAATTTCTTGTGCTTTTAACTGCTCTACACGCATTTTAATCGTTGCCAGGTCTGTTGTGTGATAAGTATATCCACCGTCAGACTTTACCAAAATAACCGGAGGTTTAGGTTTATTCCCCTCTTCAAGACGAATAATTTCCGCTCCATTGTCTTTTTCGGAAATTCCGTTCTTTCGAGCTATCTCGACAATTTTGCCGCAAGTTTCATGCGCATCACTTTCACCCCACCACAAATCGAAATGTACATCTAATTGTTTGTAGTTGGCTTTAATTGCCTTTATCGATTCGTTACGCAGATGCTGCCAAGCCGCTCTATATTCTTTCTTTCCGGCTTGTAAAGCGGCAGTCACTTTATGAGCTGCCTCTTTGGCATCGTCATCATCTTTACAACGAATATTTGCGCGTTTATATATTTCGGTAATCTCTGCAATATCATACGAAAAAATACGACTTAATGTGCCATCGGTCCTGATAACTTCGGATAAAATCATTCCCATCGGCGTTCCCCAATCGCCCAAATGTACGTCAGAAGTCACAATATTACCGACAAAACGCTCGATTCGCTGAATCGATTCGCCTATAACGCCTGAGCGTAAGTGTCCGACATGCATTTCTTTTGCCACATTCGGACCACCAAAATCCAAAACTACTCTATGCGGATTCGTTACCACTCCGCAGCCCAACCGCTTATCTGCGACCATTTTATCCATAGTTGCAGCTATAAAATCATCTTTTAACTTAATATTTATAAATCCAGGTCCATCTATCGAAACAGCATCCACCGCCGAATCGTTAGCTAATTCTTCAGCAATTAAAGCAGCTATTTCGCGCGGATTCTTGTGAGCAATTTTAGCCAAAGCCAAGGCGCCATTACACTGAAAATCGCTTAAATCTGGTCGGTCAGAGACTTTCACTACCGCAAATTTAGTATCTAAATCTAATTTTTCGAAAATATTATTCAAACTATCATTCAGCTTATTTTCCAACAATAAATTCATATTTTACAGTCCTCTTTACTCTTTAACACACTTATAATGAACATGGCTCGGTAACAATAACTTCCCATCAAAATACGTCTTTTTCACAAACTCAGCACGCACACCGGTTCCTTGCTTAATACATTCATCATTTGCCATTTGTTGCAATTCTTTATCATCGGTTACCCACCCGTTATAGCATATAACAGGTTTATCTGGCCTTGAAGGACCTGTATATAATCTTCTTATGTCATCAACCCCAGGATTACGACGACGGTCAATATATGGTGAAAAAACGCCACATCCGCCTAAAAAAATACAAAATAAACTCGCTAAAATTAATTTTTGACTAGACAATTGCAAAATCTCCATTAAATTATACCTATCAGTTTTATGAAAAACATCATATACGAAGAATATACAAATGAAAAGCGAAAATGAATATATAGGTGATGATAAATTTAAAAAGTTTTTAGAGCACTACTCTTGCCCTACTCCCTTGAATGTGGTAAAAATGAGATTCGCCGGTGCTATATGCAGCCCAAACGGAGAATTGCGACCAACCGATGTGATTTCTTCGTTATGGGAAGATAATGCCGTTCCGAGATTAGAATCAAAAGCTGAAGCAGAACTGTT
>CADBMG010000021.1 GCA_902795745.1 uncultured Pseudomonadota bacterium | reverse complement strand
GTTGTTTTACCGTGGTCAACGTGGGCAATAATGGCAATATTTCTCATACTCATCTTTCTTTAATTCCTTATTTCAAACAATCAGCAAGCTTTAATACTTAAAAAATTCGCCCTACAATAGCGCATTTTTTTTAAATTTCAAGCATTTTTGTCCTAAATAACAAAAAAAGCCGCCTTTAAGCGACTTGTTTTTATTGGTGCCGGTTAGGAGACTCGAACACCCGACCCACGCATTACGAATGCGTTGCTCTACCAACTGAGCTAAACCGGCAATGCAACCACATACATAAGTCATTTTTTTGCCTTTTGCAAGCATTATTTTTGTTATTGCATATAAAAATCACGGTAAAATGCTGTTGCACCAAGGGTTAAAATCTGTTATACTGTATTTGTAAGTCGGTAAAATATAATTATGAGGGAGACGTGTCATGACTGAAAATTTATCCATTAGTCAACAATTTCTCAAAGATTTAGATGCTTGCCAAACCAAGCAGGATTTATTACAACTAGCCTGTTTTTCATTAAGGCGATCAACCTCTCAACGCGGCCTAGAACAACGCAGGTTGAAAGATTGGATTGTTTGTGAACCTATTGTCCATTTGTTGCGCGTTAAGGCTCGTGACGGATTAAAATTTACTTGTGATGATAAACTCAAAATGATTATGGCTCGTTATGACAAATTTCCCAATGGTTCTCCTTTGCAATTTCATGAAGACTTTAAACAAGCTTACCCACAAGAATACTTTATGAAAAATGAAAAAAATATCGGTGTACGCTTTGCGCCGAAGCAGTCTTCTGCTGCTTTTAATATGGCAATGCAAACCGTGCATTTGATTAGTCATTGATTATATTTTATCGGGGCTCTGTTTTTTTCTGTATTTCAAATAAGCAAAAAAGTTACTGGCAATTACAAACAGTTCCAGTAGCCCCGCCCAATTGCGAATACTGATTTGGTAGGCCAAATAGGTAAAACAGTTTAGTCCTCCTATAACACGCATTTTTTGCGGCGGTAACCACCAAATGCAGAACAACGTAACTGATACTGTGGTAAATACTAAAAGGGAAGAAATTCCAACATATGTTTGCCACAGAATAATCAGATATATGCTCTGAAAAAATATATATCCCGCCAGCCAACGCTTATCTAACCTTTCCTTAATATTGGCGACAATAAGCATAAAAAATACGGCAATAAATATATATGAACCGCTGAGAGAATCCAAAAAATACAGACCTATTGACGTAAAAATCTTGGCTAGCAAATCAAGCAAGAGCATTGTTTTTTTACGCTTCATAAACCTGCTTATACAAAAGCAAGCGTAATTAAGAATCGTAAAAAAATATCCTAGAAAAAGCATTATTTTTGTTTTTTAATCGCTTCTTTTTCGGTATCTGTTTGCGGTTCATCTGTCGGTTGCTCGCAACGGTGCAATACCAACTGTGGGAACGGAATCTCAATACCTTGTTCATTAAATTTCTTGTTAATCATATAACGCAATTCACTAGGCAATGTCCAACCGGAATTAATATCCTTAACATAGCAACGCAACTCAAAATCAAGGCTGCTTGAACCGAAATCTTTGAACAATACATAAGGAGCCGGATTTTTCAAAACCAACTTATGCTCTGCCGCGCAAGCGAGCAAAATCTTTTTCACTTTTTCAACATCGGAACCGTATGCCACCCCTACCGAAACACTTTGTCGCGACATATTATCGCCATGCGTTTTATTGGTAACGGTAGAAGAAATCAAGGTTGCATTCGGAATAATTATACTGGTCATATCAAAGCTGAGTAACTCAGTAGAACGAATATTTATTTGTTTAATTCTTCCCTCAACGCCGCTTAAAACTACCCAGTCACCAACACGGAAAGGACGCTCCAATAAAATAATAACACCGGCAACTAAATTTTTAATCACATCTTGCAAACCGAAACCAATACCAACCGAAAGAGCACCGGCAATGAATGCTAAATTAGTAAGGTCAATACCTATTGCCATGATGGCAAACAATATTGATAAAATAAATCCGATAAATCCGATGCCGGAAATAAGTGAATGGCGCACACCGTCATCCATATCTATAGTAGCTAAAACATTTGCCGCTAAGCGATTTTTAATTACTTTGGTTATAGTTAATGAACCGAAGAAAACAGCAACTCCCAAGGCAATGGCTATTAATGATATTTCAAAACCGCCGATTTTAAAACCGAACAACAATTTACGTGCCGCACCAAGCATAAAATCTCCCGGCAGCCCCCATGAAGTCAGTATTACAAAAATCAAAACCAAAATTATTGTCGGATTAATAATTACCTTCAACCAAAAATCTACCTTTTGTGCTGTTTTTTTGTAGTGACGAAATCCCTTCATCCACGGTCCTGAAAGAATAATCCGCCGTAAAATATCAATTACCGAACGTCGTGTTATTTCAAACAATCCGCAAAGAATCAGCGAAATCAG
>CADBMG010000020.1 GCA_902795745.1 uncultured Pseudomonadota bacterium | reverse complement strand
ACGGAGATGAAATTAAAGTTGGTGATATTATTGCACGTATTCCGCGCGAAAGCACCAAAACAAAAGATATTACCGGTGGTTTGCCGCGTGTGGCAGAGTTGTTTGAAGCTCGCCGTCCGAAGGATCCGGCTATTATTGCCGATATTGACGGTATGGTTGAATATGGTAAAGACTACAAGGCAAAACAACGTATTACGGTTATTCCGCAAGAGGGTAATCCGGTTGAATATCTCATTCCGAAGGGACGTCGCTTAGTGGTTCAAGACGGCGATCAGGTCAAGAAGGGTGATTTGTTGGTCGACGGAACGCCGGCTCCGCACGATATTTTACGCGTGTTGGGTGTTGAAAAATTGGCCGAATATTTGGTTCAGGAAGTTCAAGCCGTTTATCGCTTACAAGGTGTGAACATTAACGACAAGCACATTGAGGTTGTTGTTTCGCAGATGTTGAAGAAAGTTGAAATTACCGCTCCTGGTGACACGACTTTCTTGGTGGGCGAACAAGTTGACCGTGATGTGTTTGAAGCTGAAAATGCCAAGACCGTTAAAGATGGCGGAGAACCGGCAACGGCAGATCCGGTTCTTTTGGGTATTACCAAGGCCAGCTTGCAGACCAAATCCTTTATTTCGGCGGCATCCTTCCAAGAGACAACTCGCGTGTTGACGGAAGCTGCGGTTGAAGGAAAAGTCGATGACTTGAAAGGCCTCAAAGAAAACGTTATTGTCGGTCGTTTGATTCCGGCAGGAACGGGTAATGTTCTGCGTTCGTTGCGTCGTGTGGCAGCTCAGAACGATAAAGAAATTGAGGAAATGAAAGCTGCTGAACTGGCTGCAAAATAAGTTTTGCAAAAGTTGATTAAGAGGTTAGAGAACACGTTGGCAACAGCGTGTTCTTACCTTTTGATTTAAAAGAGGTTGGATTTTTTGCTTGCGTTTGTTTTTAAGGCAAAGTATAACGGGGCATATTTATTGTTCGGAGCAATGTGATGAAGGTTGATATTTTTGATTTTGAGTTAGATAAAGATTTGATTGCCAAAGTGCCGGCAAATCCGCGTGATACATCACGTTTATTAGATTTATCGGAAGAAGGTGAAATAAAAGATTTACATTTTTATGACTTACCAAAGTTGCTCAAAGCCGGCGATGTGATGGTGTTTAACGACACAAAAGTTATTCCGGCGCGATTGTATGGACAACGCGGCGAGGCGTTGGTGGAGGTTACGTTATATCATCCGGAAGATGGGATTAGTTGGTGGTCATTTATTAAAAACTCAAAACGTCTGCATATAGGCGATGTAATACGTTTTTATACCGATGAGATAAGTGCTGACGAATCGACTTTTTGTGCTGAGGTGATGCAGAAAAATCAAGAAGACGGAGTTCTGATAAAATTTAGCTGTGCAGCCGATGATTTGGGCAAATTGCTTGAACAATACGGTTCTATGCCGTTACCGCCCTATATTAAGCGTGATAAGCCGCTTAAAGGTTTGTGGAATCGCTATAACGATAAAGAAGATTATCAAACCGTTTATGCCAAACATGAGGGAGCTGTTGCCGCGCCGACTGCGGGTTTGCATTTTACCGATCGTTTATTAAAAGAAATTGATACAATGGGAGTTAAACGAGTGTTTTTAACTTTGCATGTGGGAGCCGGTACATTTTTGCCGGTGAAAACCGACGATACGGAAAATCATAAAATGCACGCCGAATATGGGGTAATATCTCCTGAAACATGTGCGATTATCAATGAAGCTAAAAAGCAGGGAAGAAGGATTATTGCGGTTGGTACAACATCGGTGCGGTTGCTGGAAAGTGCCGCCGATGAAAACGGAGTTTTGCAACCGTTTTGCGGCGAAACGGATATTTTTATTACTCCGGGGTATAAATTCAAAATTTTGGATACGATTATTACAAACTTTCATTTGCCGAAATCTACTTTATTTATGTTAATTTGTGCCATTGGGGGCTTAGAACGGATGCAAAAGGCATACCGTCATGCCATAGAAAATAAATATCGTTTTTATTCGTACGGCGACAGTTGTATCATCAAGTGCATCAACAAGGTATCTTGTTAATTCTTAAATCCTTGGGCAACAACATACATTTCCACCGAATCTTGACGGCTGGCATCGGGCTTATAATGACTTACTTTGGAAAAATGTTTGCGCATATCGGCAAGTAATGTTGCTTCTGTTCCGCCTTGAAAAACTTTAGCAATGAAAATGCCGCCGACAGCCAAAACTTCTTTGGCAAATTCGTAAGCCATTTCTACCAGTCCTAATGTGCGCAAATGGTCAATGTTTTGTACGCCTGTGGTATTTGCAGCCATATCACTCATAACAACATCTGCCGGTCCGTGCAATAGCGATTTAAGCATGTCTGCGGCACCTTCTTGGCTGAAATCCTGTTGCAATAAGGTTGCTCCTTCTATAGGTTCACATGCCAATAAATCAATACCAACAATTTGTCCGCAACCTTTGTTGCGTTGAGCAGCTACCTGTGTCCATCCTCCCGGAGCACAGCCTAAGTCGACAATGGTTTTTCCTTTGCCCAGAAAATGGTATTTTTCATCAAGCTGAATCAGTTTGAATGCTGCACGACTGCGATAGCCTAAGCGTTTAGATTCGGCAACGTACGGGTCATTAAGTTGGCGTTGCAGCCAACGATTGGAGGAAACAGTATTATATTTGGCATTTTTTACGCGAACGGAAAGCATTTTGCGTCCGCGGACTTTTTTAGCCGATTGCGTCAGTTTTGCCATTGTAACCTCAATTCATTTATGATGGCTTCCTGCGCTCCCTTCAAAGATGCCGTTAATTCGCTGATTTGCAATGTTTGATAAATGGTGCGAAATATAATGCAGGCAGCTACAAAAATAGTATATCTGCTTTCTCCTATGTAAGGACTATGCATCATTTCATCACTGCTCATGGAAAATATTTTTTGAATTTGTATATCTATTTGCGGAATTGCTACTGTTATGCCGTCGGCATAATCTTTGCTGTAAACTCCTACTTCATTAACCATGCTTACCAAACGCAGTGGGGTACTGGATGTGGCTAACCAACAGCAGTCAGGAAGATATTTGAAAAAATCAGACTTTTCTGCAAATTCATTCGTGTATTTACGGATTTTATCCGCCAATTTCAGGGCGTTGTTTGCATTATATTCGGCTAAATCAAATATTTCCGAACCGTTACGTGCTCCCAAGGGAATCGATAAAGTATACAAAATTTCAGGATTTTGCGTATTGGTAGCAAGAGTTATTTCGGTTGAACCGCCTCCCAAATCATAGACCAAAACGTAAGGTTTTTGTTTGTCGGCATTTAATATTGCCCCTTTTAACGTTAATTCTGCCTCTTCGTGGGCAGAAATAATTTCTAATTTAATACCACAAGTTTTTTCTACTTTTTGCACAAATTCCATACCATTTTTAGCCATGCGACATGATGCGGTGGTAACGGCGCGATAATGACCTACTTCATAGTCTTCCATCAGTTCGGCAAAGTGCGTAAGGCATTCCAAGCCGCGGGCTACCGCCTCAGGAGTGAAACACATATTTTCAGCCATGCCTTCCCCCAGTTTTGTCGTAACGGCTTCTCGATAGATTACATTGCCGCCGATGTCGGTAATTCGCAAGCGGCAGGAATTAGTGCCCAAATCAATTGCTGCCAAATTTTTGCGTTCCATAGCTGCGCCCCCTTCTGAACGGGCGACGACGCTTGCCGTCGCGGTGAAAATAGTTATGTTTTTGGTGGTGCATCATATCAAGCAAAATTCCTTCGCGAATTCCTCTATCGGCAATGGTTATTTCTGAGATTGGCCAGAATGATGTGAGTGCTTCGATAATGGTGCAACCGGCAATGGTCAAATCGGCTTTTTGCTTACCGATGCAAGAATGACGGCAACGCCCTTCATGTCCCATATTTTTAATGCGGGTTATAACCTTAGCTATTTCTTCGCCGGACATGGAAATACCATCAACGGCAGCACGATTGTAACGCGGCAGATTCAAATGCACGGCACCGAGAACTGTTACCGTTCCGGAAGTACCGATAATTTGAACTTCCTGATTGCGAATGGCCTCAGTTATGTGATATTTTTCTTCAAATTCTTGCAGAATTTTTTGGGTTCTTTCTACTATCGTGTTATAAGCTAAATTGGTCATTTCTTTACCGGGGAAAGCTTCGGAAACGGTAACAACACCGTAAGGAATAGAAACAAAGCCCTCTATGAATGTTCTGCCGCTTTCTGTAATACGGGCGAGTGATATTTCGGTTGAGCCTCCGCCGATGTCAAATACCAATGCACGTTTTATCATACGATT